>JANSXW010000325.1 GCA_024742755.1 bacterium
GGTCGATGCGCAGCCAGACCTGGAAATCGAGCTTTGCGCGCCGGTCACTGCCGACACCTGCCTGACGGCAACGGTAACGGGCCTTCCCGGCGGTTGCATAGAATGGACAGACTTTGACGGCAACGTGCTGGGCACAGGCAATGAGCTTTGCGTGACGCCTCCGGAAGGCACGAGCTACTACATAGCGGGCGTTCCCGGGCTGGGCTGCATCACCTCCGATACGGTAACGATCGTGGTGGAGACGCTACCGCCGCCCCCGCCGGTCGCGCTGCCAGACACGCTGAAGCTGTGCGTAGGCGATTCAGCAGTGATCGACCTGAGCAGCTACGGCTTCCCGTACACCTGGTCAGAATGCGGCGGTGCGGAAATTCCGGTAGATAATGACGAGATTGTAATTCCGGCAGCCGATTCAGGAGAATACTGTTATACTTTCACCGCTACCAATGGATGCGGTACGGTTGAAGCAGAGGTGATTGTTTATGTGGTGCCAGATCAGCAAGTGGAGGCTCAGCCGGACGTGGATGTCTTGCTATGTGTCCCGGTAGAGATGGATACCTGCCTGACTGCTACGGTTAGCGGTTTGCCGGATGAATGCATAGAGTGGACCGATCTTGAAGGGACGCTGTTGGGTACAGGCGGTGAGCTTTGTGTGACCCCACCGGTAGGTATCAGTCAATATATTGCAAGTGTTCCGGGCCTGGATTGTATCATTTCAGATACTGTAACTGTAATGGTGGATACGATTCCACCTGTACTCCCACCGAGCCTGCCTGATACCGTACTCCTGTGCCTGAATGACACGCTCAGTGTAGGGGTTGGCGACTACGATTACCCCTTTGTTTGGCAGGATGAAAATGGAGATACCGTAGCCATTAACGAAGACCTGGTACTTATTGGGGCAGAAACAGGTGCCGCTTCATTCGTTTTCGAAGCGACCAACGGCTGTGGCGTAGTTTCTGACACGCTGGTTCAGGTGACGATCGATAGTGCTGCTATTGAAATCATGCCTTCCGTTGACACCCTTGTGGTTTGCGATTCCGCTGCCATTCAGCTGAGTGCTCTGGCACCGCTTGGGCAAGCTGTGGTGTGGACCGATGTAGCAGGCAACGTGATTGATACAGCCATCTCTATAGAAATTATGCCTCAACCAGGTTCCAGCATTTATATCGCCAATCCGATTGAATTGGGTTGTGTAACCAGCGATACGATAGTCGTGGAATATGTGCCAGAAGACTTGATGTTGGAAATCAATACACCTTCACCATTGATTTGTCTGGGTGATGAGGCCAGCCTGGAAGCAGCCCTTGACCCTGAGGATGTGGCCGCTACCATTTCCTGGTATGACGAAGCCTTTGAATTCATCGGAGAAGGAGCCGTGATTGCGGTCACGCCTGATCGTGGAGGGCTGGTATCCTACTTCGCAGTAGCGGAAAATGCCTGTGCGGTGGATACGGCCAGCATTGAAATTGAAGTGGAGACCCTTGAAGTGGCGATTATTGGTGGAGACACCTCCATTTGCACAGGTGATTTTGCCACGCTGGAGGTTGTCGGTTGTGATAACTGCACTTACGAATGGACGCCGGAAGACCGGTTGACCAACCCCGATGCAGCGATAACGGATGCAGAACCACTGCGCCCATCCACTTATCAGGTGATTGTAACCGGCGAAGTCTGCCGGGATACCTTAACGACTACAGTAGATGTAGGTACCTGTGAGCGCTGCGAGGTCGATAAGGTCTTCATCGCAGATGCTTTCACACCAAACGGGGATCAAAACAACGATATGGTATGCATACAAAGCGAAGTTATGGATCAGTTCTCTGAAATAGAGCTCATGATTTATAACCGCTGGGGGCAGGAGGTGTTCCGCAGCAATGATATGCAGAACCTGTGCTGGGACGGCTCCTATGACGGAGAAGACCTGCCACCTGATGTTTACGGGTATTTCATGAGAATTGTTTGCCCGGGAGAAGAAGGTGAACCGGACCAGGTTTTCAACCGGCAGGGCAACATTACCCTGCTCCGGTAATTCCAGTCCTTAAGACTATGTTTGGAGCTTACTCCTATTGCAAACCAAGGACTTATGAACCCCGCTGAAATGCGGGGCAGGCTCTGGCGTCATCTTTTTTAGCTTATTTGACCCGCCAAACGCGCTAAAAAAGATTTAGCCAGAACCA
>JANSXW010000346.1 GCA_024742755.1 bacterium
ACTGCTTTTCAGGGTATCTTCAGGGAGGCTGACCCCCAACTCCTTCGCGATACGGTGAACCTCTGCCAACAGCGCAGCCTCCAGCCCTTTCGTTTTGTAATCTATTTGGGCAAACTTCAGCCAGATTACTGGCCTGGGCGCTGCCTGCCAATCCCAATGCGCATGTATCCATAAATCCCGGAATAGTGCTTCCTGACCGGTATACAGCTCGTACAGTGTAGACAACAGTAGGGACTTGCCGAAGCGGCGCGGGCGGGACAAAAAGAAATACTTCCCCTCTGAAACCAGATCGTGGATTTGCCTGGTCTTGTCCACGTATACATATCCACCCTTACGGATTTCCCTGAAACTCTGTATGCCGATAGGATACTTCATGGGGGTAAGATACAGCCTTTTGGAGTGGATTCGCAAGAGTCGGCAGCCACAAGTACGCCAATACCGCCTCTTTTATACAGAGCGCCTGTATGCTTTTGTCTGGCCCTTTATGATCCCAAAATGAGTGCGCCGGCCCAATACTTCCTCTAATTTGTCCCAATTTAAGGCTTAACCCTCCTCCACCGCCCAATCCACAATCCCCTTCTGCTCAGTAGAAAAGCTTACGCCCACGCCAATCTTCTCCTTCGGGCTGTCCGCGTAGGCCAACAAGTAGCCTTTCTCCCGGATTTGCTGCAGGGCTTCCGCCACCGGCCGGTCGAGCTTGAACTCGAAGGCGTAGAGGTAATCGGCGGTTTCCACAAGGGCATCGCAGCGGCCGCGGGCGGTGTGGACTTCGGAGCGGGTGTAAGCACCAAGCAGGCTGAAGGTCAGGTGGATAAGCGCATGGTAAAAGTGCTCATTCTCTTTCTGCCAGTGCTCGTAGGGGATTTCAGCGAAAGCCGCATTGAGGATATCCACCACAGCCTCTAAATCCCGGCGGCGAAAGGCCTGCAGGATATTCACAACTCTGGGCAGTGCGCCTTGTGGCGGATAGTCCATGTATTCGCTCATGAGGAGCTGCTCCAAAGAGGAGCGCACTTCCCGGTTCGGGTAATCAAGGGTATAGATGAGCAGCTCAGAGTCGTAGTGGCGGATGGTCAAATAACCAGTCTGAAACAGTACGCTGATAGGGTTTAAGCGCGCGTAATCAAAATTGACCAGGTCATTAATGGCGGTCTGAAAGCCCGACATGTTGTAAAAGCGATGCTTGCGCATTTCCCGCACCAGAAACGTCGGCGTGCCCGTCTCAAACCAGTAGTTCTGGTACTGCCCGCTCTGCAAAAAGCGGAGGATGGAAAACGGGTTGTACAGCCGCTCCTCCCCGCCCCAGCTGTAGCCATTGTACCACTCGCGCACTTTGCTGCGGTCGTGGGCCTGCATAGGGGCCTCAAAAACCGTATCCAGCTCTTCCTGCGTGATACCCAGCAAGCTGTAGCCCTGAGGGGAAAGGGTGATGTTGGACAGGTTGTTCAGGTCCGAAAAAATGCTCACTTTGCTGAAGGCGGACACCCCGGTCAGGAACAGGAACTCGATGTAGGGGTCAGCGTCTTTGAGCACCGAGTAAAAGTTCTTCAAAACATCCCGGTTGGCTTCTGCCTGGGGAGTGTCGTCCAGAAAATCAATGATGGGTTTGTCGTACTCGTCTATGAGCAGTACAACTTTCTGCGATCGCCCCACTTCGTACAGCAACTCCGAAAAACTGCTTTTCAGGGTATCTTCAGGGAGGCTGACCCCCAACTCCTTCGCG
>JANSXW010000166.1 GCA_024742755.1 bacterium
CAGTGCGAAATTGTTTTCGTTTGCATAGTTTAGCAATTCGGTAACCTCGTCACCGTGAAGTACACCCGGGCGAAAGCGGGTTGCGGTTGCAGTTGACATATTATTGGGTTCGGTTTTGAAAAATTAATGGCTATATCACCGGGGCGGTAATATAGCCATTTTCTATGTTTTGGGCGAGCATCGCCCCCCTTTTGGAGCGGGAATTGATTTAAATCACCCCTTCTTCGGTCAAATAACGCTCTGCATCAAGGGCGGCCATGCATCCGGTACCCGCTGCGGTCACTGCCTGACGGTACACATTATCCTGAGCATCACCGCTGGCAAAGACGCCTTTGATGTTGGTCTTGGTGGTCTTGCCCTTGGTCACGATATAGCCGGTATCGTCCATATCCAGCCAGTCTTTGAAGATGTCTGTATTGGGCTTGTGGCCAATGGCTACGAAGAAACCTTTAACGGGGATGACAGACGTTTCCTTGGTTTGGTTGTTGATCACGCGTACACCTTCCACTTCCTCTTCGCCAAGGATTTCCTCGGTTTCTGTATTCCAGTGGATTTCGATGTTCTCCGTGTTCATCACCCGCTCCTGCATGATTTTGGAAGCCCGCAGCTCGTCCCTGCGCACCAGCATGTGCACTTTCGGGCTTAGCTTAGAAAGGTACAGGGCTTCTTCGGCAGCGGTATCCCCACCTCCGACGATAGCAGTCTCCATTCCGCGGAAGAAGAACCCGTCACATACGGCACAGGCAGATACGCCCTTATTGGTCAGCCGCTTTTCAGACTCCAGCCCCAGCCATTTGGCGCTGGCCCCTGTGGAGATGATAATGCTGTTGGCATGGATTTCCTGGCCAGATTCTGTCCAGGCTTTGTGCACCGGGCCGGTGAGGTCTACCTTGCTGATCAGCTCATAGCGGACGTCGGTACCAAACCGTTCTGCCTGCTTGCGGAAGTCCTCCATCATTTGCGGGCCCATGATGCCTTCCGGATAGCCCGGGTAGTTTTCCACGTCAGTGGTAATCATGAGCTGACCGCCTGGCTCAGGGCCAGTGTACAGTACGGGAGACATGTTGGCACGCGCAGCATAAACGGCAGCGGTGTAGCCCGCAGGGCCTGAGCCAATGATAAGGCATTTTACTTGTTGGATATCTTCTGCCATCGTGGTTTTTCTTTGTAGTTTTTTATAATCCGGGCAAAAATAAAAAGTTTGAGCAAAGCGGTCTGTAATTACCGTCACAGTTTGTTGCCCGAATTCAATTCTTCAGGAAAGGAAACGCCACAAACCCGCTTCAGGTTGAGTCGGCTTGATCTCCCTTTTGTCAAAGCCTAAATAGGCTTATCCGGGCGAAAAAAAAATGCCATCTTTGCGGGGCATAACACCAATAGCATGCAGGAATCATCTCTGGAAAAACGGCTCATGGCCTGGGCAGCGGGGCTCATGCTGCTGAGCTTATTCATTAATATTGGAGTACAGCCCGTTTACCTGGAAGAGCCCCGGCGGGCCCTGATTGCCATGGAGATGCAGGAAAATGGCAATTACATCGTTCCGCGTCAGCTGGGCGACTTTTACTATAAAAAGCCGCCGGTTTTCAACTGGCTGATCATCGGGAGTGCTACGCTATTTGGGGAGTACAGCCGCTGGGCGCTGCGCCTGCCCACCATTCTTTCGCTTATCGCCACGTTGCTGCTGCTGTACCGGATCGGGCTGCAACATATCAATGAAGAATTTGGGCGGCTTTGGGCGTTATCCTATGTCTTTTGCGGCGCCATCTATTTTTACTTCTCCATGCTGGGGGAAATCGACATTTTCTACAGCCTGATTACCCAGGGCAGTATGCTGGCATTCTTCCATTATGAGCAAAAAGCGCGCTGGAGCTTGATGTTTATTGTTAGCTACGGGCTTGCTGCGGTGGGTTTATTGACCAAAGGGTTGCCCTCCATCCCCTTCCTTGGGCTGACCGTTTTATCCTGGCTGATCTACCAAAAGCGCTGGCGGCTGCTCTTTTCCTGGCAGCATCTGCTGGGGATTATGGTTTTTGCAGGCATTGCCGGGGGCTATCTTGCCCTTTACCATCAGTACAACAGCCTGGACAATTACCTGGCAGACCTCTTCTCCGAATCTGTGGGGCGTACTGCCGTGCAAAACAGCCTGGGGCGCACCCTGGGACACCTGCTCACCTTTCCGCTCGATACGCTGAAAGACACCCTGCCCATGAGCCTGCTGCTGTTGTTCTTCGCCACGCACCGGGGCCTGTGGAGCCAAATCAGGGCACAGCCGTTGCTGGCTTTTTCGGTTGTGGTGTTCCTGGCCAACTTCGTGGTCTACTGGCTGGCTCCTGGTGCTAAGCAACGCTATATTTACATGCTTTACCCCCTGCTGTTGTCCGTGGGCGTCTACGCCTGGCAGGAGCGGGGCCCACTGGCCTGGTGGCGGGAACGCACCTTTCGGGTGATCGTGGGCGTGTTGCTGGTAGCCCTGTCACTTGGCGCGGTTGCCTTGAATTTTCTCCCTGCATTTGACTTTCTGCCCGGGCGGGCCTGGATAACCGGACTCGGCGTGCTTGTATTTGCCGGCCTGGCCATTCTGCATTTCAGAAAACCGGAATTGGCGCTCAACTGGCTCCTGTTTGGACTGATCGCCGGGCGTTTGCTCTTTGCATTGACCATTCTTCCGCAGCGGGCGCACGAGAGCGCCGGGCAGTTCAATACAGACCTGGCGCATCAGATACAAGCCATTGCCGGTGATGCGCCACTCTATATGTACCAGGATGGGCGTATTTCCTATACCGTGATCTACGAGCTCAACCGCCTGCGCGGCAAAACGGTGCATTTCAATGAAGACTTGGAGGCAGGCAGTTTCATGATGGTGCCGGAGGGCGAGTTCCCGGCTTATGAGCCACTCCTGGAAATCCCCTTTCACGACGGGGATTTTGTACTAATTCAGGTAGAGTAGGGTAGTGGTTTGATAATCAAAAGCTTAGCCAACGGTTTTTTCGCTCTTAGTTGTAGCCTTTGATCCGGTAAGCAAGTATGCCCGCCCATTCCTTGATGATCAGTTCCCACAGGTAAAAGGTCCGGGCGCTTGGCAGTATGAGCTGTTCGGGCGAAGGTGCCCATTCCTCCGTAAGGTAATCTACGGCAAAGGGTGTCACCTCCAGTCCTGCCTGTTCAAAGCAGGCGTGGGCCCGGGGCATATGCCAGGCGGAGGTAAGCAGCAAAAAAGGGCCCTGCAGTTGCTGTTCTTCGATCAGTGCTTTGGAGAAGGCCGCATTTTCGTACGTATTCCGGCTTTGGTCCTCCACGATGATATCCCTGCGGGGCACCCCCAGGGTTTCCAGAAATTCGACCACTTCGCTGGCTTCCGGTGGGTTTCTTTTGGTAATGGAGCCCTGCCCGCCGGTGAGCAGGAGCTTCCGGACTTTCCCTCTCTTATACAGCTCCAGCGCGTTGACAAAGCGGTTGGCGCGTTCGTTGAGGTTGTGCCGGTCATGGGTGGGGCGGATGCTGAGGTTGGAATAGCCCCCGAGCAGAATACCCACGGCGTAGGGCTTTTCAATTTTGTCGGCCGTTAATGTTTCCGGCTCCCAGGCGCTGATCACCATATTGAAAATGAACCCGTTGGAGAACAACAGCAGCAGCACCAGCGCAAACATCACATACCGGCGCTTCCGTTTGGGGTTGGCAGAAAACCAGCTCAAAAAGAGCAACCCCGCCACCCAGGTGATAGGCTTGAGGAGGAAAACCAGCACTTTGGACAAGATAAAAAACATGGCTTTAGAAATTTGGCATCCGTGGGCCGGCTATAAACCGCTCCCAAAACATAGTGAGCAACTCCGGCTGGGTCAGCGCTGCCAAAAGGATCATAAATGTAATCCCGTAGACCGCGCCCCAAAGGTGGGCATCGTGCGCAATGAGGTCATTGCCATGCTTCGACATGTAAGAAGAATACCAAAGGTAGCCCACCGCCAGAATGACACCCGGTACGGGAGGAAAGATGAACCAGTTCCAGGGGTCGAACAAAATATAGGCCATAACCAGTGCCGAAGTCGCCCCGGAGGCACCGACCGCCGAGTAACCGTGGTTGTCCTGATGCTTGAAATAGGAGGGGATGTCTGATACTACGATCGCTGAAAGGTAGAAAAACAGAAAAACGATGCGCCCGATAGCAGGCGAAAAGAGCCACTGCGTGAAAAGCTGCTCCAGAATATCTCCAAACAGGTAAAGCACGTACATATTGATGGCCAGGTGGCCCCAGCTTGCATGAATAAACCCGCTCGTGAGAAAGCGGGACAGCTGTCCAAACTCCTTAATGGAGGCCGGATGGAAGGCAGACTTGTAAAACAGCTCCCGGTTGTTGAACGCCTGATAGGAAATCAGGGCGGTTATACCAATCAGGATAATCGTCAGGCTAATGCTCATAGTCGTGGTTTCTAGTCGTTATGATAAGGCTCGTTGTTGAGGATGGTCATGGCGCGGTAGATTTGCTCCGCCATAAACAACCGGATCATCTGATGTGAAAACGTCATGTCCGAAAGCGAAATTTTGTAGTCGGCTCTTTCGTACAGGGCCGGAGAAAACCCAAAAGCGCCTCCAATCAAAAAAATGATGCGCCGGTGGCTGAGCTGCAACTTGTGGTTGATGAATTCCGCAAAGGCGGTTGAGGCCATGCGCTTGCCCCGCTCGTCCAGCAATACCAGGTAATCGCCTGCCTGCAAGGCCTTGAGCACGCTTTCGGCTTCTTTGTCTTTCAGTTGTACCGGGCTGAGTTTGCCTGCCTTTTTGACGTCCGGCAGGATATTGAACTCAAACTTCAGGTAGTGCTTCAACCGTTTGGTGTACACCTCGATACCGGTTTCGAGGTAGCGTTCGTTGGTTTTTCCAATCGCCCACAGTTCTACTTTCATGTCGGGAAATTAGGAATTATTCTTCAAATGCGGACAATTCGGCCGTAAGGGTGTGGCGTTCGGGGTATTGCTCCCGCAGCTCTTGCGCCAGTTCTGATACAAAATTTCGGGCGTTGAGGGACTCCAGGTGCCGCAGGGCGAGGGCAATACGCCGGGCCGTCTTGGGGCCGACGTAGTGCCGGGCGTACTCGTGGAGCAGTTGACGGTACAGCTGCCGTACCCGTTCCGGAAAACGGGGGAGGAGGGTTTCATCTATTTCGCTGAGCAGGTCGAGGGACTGCACTTCCTCCGCGTAGGCCATCAGGATCGCCCACTGTTCTTCAGCCAGCAGTAAGCCGGCGAGGGTGTTGCGGAGCTCAGCACTGTAGGGGCGCTGCCGGAGCTGAGCGAGGGTGTTTTCAAAGAGGGCAGGTTGTTCCGGCTTCGGTGTGGCTTCCCGGGCTTTTTTGTAAAACCGCAGGTCGAGCTTGCGGAAAAACTGCAAAAGCGCGTAGGTTTTTGTGCTGTTGGCATCAGCTTCTGCCCCGGCAATCTTCAGCAGCAATGCTTCCAGCCGGTCCTGATAAGCTTCCGGCAGGTCCAGCCGCAGCCCGATCTGAGCCAGTGCTTTTTCTCGGGGCCGGTTGCCCTGCCGCTGCGCCTGTTCTATAGCGTAATCCAGAATGTCAGGGGACGTGAGGTGGGCTTCTATCAGTTGACGGGCTTCTTCTGCTCTGTCCAGTTTTTCCAGAACAGCGATTTGCAGCAGGATGTAATCGGCACCAGCCCCGTCTTTTTCTTCTTCCTCACGGACCCGTGCTTCCAGCGTTTCAAGCAAGGCTTCCAACTGAGCAGGCTCCTGTGCCGTCCTGAGCATCAGCTTGAAGAAATATCCGTCCAGGCGGTTGTTTTGGTAGGTGCGCTTGGTGTACTCGCGCTGACTGTCGGCCCACAGCCGGCGCAGCAACTGTGGTGCAGGGGACCGGTCAACCAGTTCAAAAAGGTAGTCAAAAGACCTTGCCAGTTGTGCCCTGATTGGTTCCCGCTGCCGCTGTACTTTGGACAGCACGGGGCTGATTTTCTCAATAATACTCAGGGCAATGTCTGCCACTTCCACCAAATTGCCTGCATCCAGGTGCTGTTCCATCTGCTGATGCAGTTCATCGAGCACTTTGCTGAGCCGTTGGGCACCCCGCATGGTAATCTGCCGGTCGGACTTGCGTACCGCATTGATCGTGGTATCCAGCAGCTGTAAGTATTTGTCCTTGCTGTTGAGGTTGGAGACGGAGGAGGCAAAGCGGGCTTTCAGGGCGATGGAAAAATTGCGGTTCGTGCGCGCGTACTCCCGCACGAAGTCTACGAGTTCCGCAGGGTCTACCTGATCGAGGACCACCCCGGTCGTCAGGCGGCGGGGGGGATCCGAGGCTTTTTTCTTTTGCTCCCGTTTTTCCTTTTGCTGCTGTTGCTTTTGGCGGACCTGCAGCAAAGTGCCGGTCAGGTGGCCGCAAATCCCTGCTTCCTTAAAGGTGCTGCACTCGCAAGTGCCGGCAGTAACCTTTTGGCCGGAGAGTTGGACTTCCACCTCAAAGCCTTCGGACTGTGCGATCCAAAGTTGCTTTTCCAGCTCGTGGAGGCCTTCCACTGCACCGCCATCCAGCAAAGCTTCCCCTTCCAGGAGGGCTGACTCCGGGACTTCATTTTCAAGATGGCGCAGCAAGAAATTCATATCCGTGGGCTCGCTTCGTGTTGGGCATTGATTTGCCAATGGACAAAAGTGTATCCATTATAATGAGCACAAACGGATATAGTTCGTAGGAACCGCTTATTGAAGCTGAATTTTATACCAGGACCGGACCTGCTGCTTGCGGTTGAGCAGGCCGGGAGCAGCCGCTGTATCTTTTTGCTCGTACAGTAGGGTCAGGCGGTTGTTTTTGCTCCGGGTGAGGGTGACCTGCTGAGGGAAGCCCCCGGAGCGGCTTTCAAAAACAGCGGTGTTCGGCGTGGCGTACTGCAGCGCAAAACGGACCTGCTCCTCCTTGTGGAAATCTGTCGAGAAGAACAGCGTTTCGCCATCCTGGAAAATGCGGATGTGCTCGG
The DNA here is from genome assembly GCA_024742755.1 of bacterium. Taxonomy (GTDB): domain Bacteria; phylum Bacteroidota; class Bacteroidia; order Chitinophagales; family Saprospiraceae; genus Phaeodactylibacter. The sequence continues at coordinate 6,975 of JANSXW010000166.1, forward strand.
TTGCTTCGCCCCTTGTGATCTGCCCTTCGATTGCGTGGCCGCCGATTTTTCTCCATTGCACAGCCGAATGGGCTTTGGAATCCTGTGGCTGCCATTCTCCTTCCATCCAGTCAAAACGGTTGAGGGATTCGAGTGCGGTGGAAGCCGAGCGGTTTTTGGCCAGAACAAGCCTGCGGTCAGCCGGGCCTTCGTTAATCGGGCGCTGCCGTTGCCGTTCGGCCTGCTGTGCGTACAGCGTTTGCCGCAGCTCCTCGGCGGCTTCAATATCATCAGCCTGCAGTTGTTCTGAGGCCAGAGGCTGTGGGCCCTGATTGAGCAGCCGTGCGGGCTTTTCTCCAACCGCAATGGAAATCAGGATAGCGACCACTGCCAAAAGCAGTATGGCTGCGGCCATGGAAATCGTACGAAGCGTAGACAGGCGGTTGCGGCTGCGGTGCCCGTCGAGGCGGCGTTCCAGTTTGTCCCAGGCCCTCGGAGACGGAGCGGAGTCGAACAGGTGCTGATTGTCCTGAAATATGGAAAAGAGATCTTTTTTATTGGCCATGGTCTGCCGTGTTTTTACAGGGTTAATCTAAAGTTGAGCATGATCTGCTGCTTCAGGCAAATCAAAAAAGCCGGGCGGTTCATTTATTGAATTGCTGAAGCCCGGGATAGCCAAAATCTTCCAGCATGTCCTGCATTTTCTTTTTGGCCAGGATGAGTTGTGATTTCGAAGTATTGATGCTGATGCCCAGGATGTCGGCAATTTCCCGGTGCTTATACCCTTCCAGCACGTACAGGTTGAACACCGTTCGGTAGCCTGTGGGCAGCTGGCTTAGCAGCCCCAAAATATCCTCTGCCGCCAGGCGGTTGATGACATTGGTGGTGGTCGGCTGATCCACTTCGCTGATTTCGACAGTCAGGCGGAAATTGTGGCGCTTGCGCAAAAACATAAGCGACTCATTTACCACGATCCGCCGGATCCAGCCCTCAAAACTGCCGCTGCCTTTGTATTGCTGCAGGTTGGTCAGTACTTTGTAGAAGGCTTCCACCAGGACATCCTCCGCATCTTCCGGCGACTTGACATAGCGCTTGCAAACCCCGTACATCACCGGTGAATAGCGGTCGTACAGGGCCTTCTGCGCGCGCCGGTCGTTTTGCAGACAGGCTTCGATCAAGTCTTCCTCCGTCACAAATTGGTATTTTCGATTCACAACTTTCATCACATTAGGGCAGATGCAAAAGATAAGCCTTTTGGTGTACAGCAGTACTATTTTTCGGACAATAGCTTCCAATTTGCCCCCTTTTGCTTCGGCAGCCGGGAATTCTGCCTTATCTTTTTGCACTTAAACCAGCCCTTGTCATGATGTGTAACCCGTTGCTTCGCTTTGGTGTACTTTTGTCCTTCCTGCTGTTGTGCCTGCCCGGGGTGTTGCAGGCCACGCATATCGTGGGGGGAGAGATGAATTACACCTGCCTGGGCAATGATGAATACGAAATCACCCTGACCATTTTCCGGGATTGCTACAACGGCAACCCCAATGCCTGGTTTGACAACCCGGCTTCCATTGGGGTATTCAACGAGGACAATGTACTGTTGCAGGAGATCCTGCTCCCGCTGATGAACAACGATACGCTCAACCCGGTGCTGACCAGCGAATGCCTCGTGGTTCCGCCGGACGTTTGCGTCCACACCACCACTTACCGCACCATCGTGACGCTGCCGGCAATCCCCGGTGGGTATCAGTTGGCGTACCAAAGGTGCTGCCGGAATGAAACCATTGTCAATATTGTCGACCCCCTTGACACCGGGGCAACCTACGGGGTGACGATTTCCGAAGCGGCTTTGGAGGCCTGCAACAGCAATCCCAAATTCAAGGAATGGCCGCCCATTTACATTTGCGTCAATGAGCCCATTGTTTTCGATCAGTCCGCCATTGACCAGGATGGAGATTCCATCGTTTACCGGCTTTGCACGCCTCTGACCGGTGCTACGCCCGACATCCCTCAGCCCCAGCCGCCTAACAATCCGCCCTACGATGAAATTCAGTGGATCGATCCGCCCTACAACGTGGACAATATGCTGAACGGTTCGCCGGGCGGTGCGCCATTAAGCATCAACCCTCAAACCGGCCTGCTTACCGGGTTTCCGGTCACTCAGGGGCAGTTTGTGGTGGGCATTTGCGTGGAAGAATACCGGGATGGCGTTCTGATTTCCACCACCCGCCGGGATTTTCAGTACAATATTGGGCTCTGTGGAGAAGCCAATGCTGCCTTTGCGGCCCCCGAGGTGCAATGTGGCAGCCTCACCGTTAATTTTGATAATCAGAGCGATGGTTCCAGCAACTACCTTTGGCTGTTCAATGACCCCGGCAACCCTGGGGCATCCTCCGCTATGACGGACCCGGTGTATACCTTTTCGGATACCGGTCAGTATACGGTCATGCTTATCGTTGCGCCCGGTGAAGTGTGCGAGGATACCGCTTTTCAGCAAATTCATCTGAAGCCCAACACCCTGGTACCTGATTTCGAATTGTCAATCGACGGCTGCAGTGATGTGGCGGCGTTGCAGGTACAAGACAATAGTGAGGACACCCTGTATGATATCGCATCCTGGGACTGGACAGTGACCCCGGGCGGGCTTGCGAGTGAAGCCCCTTCGCCCGTTTTCACGATTGAAGAAGCCGGAACCTACACCGTTTTCCTTACGCTGACTTCCACAGAAGGCTGTACGGACACCCTCAGCCAATCGATAGATGTGGAGCTGCTGAGCAATGCGCTGACGGCTTTACAATTTAGTCAGTGCCCGGGGGGCAGCACGGCGCTCAATCCTGATTTCAACACTGCCTACACCTATTCCTGGGGCAGCCATCCGGATATCGAAGATCCCAGCCAGCCCAATCCCGTCGTTCAGCCTTTGGAAACCACGGCTTATGCGGTAACGGTCTCAGATGTAGCAGGCAACTGTAGTTTAGAAACGGAAGTCCTGGTGGAAGTGGCCCCTGCCCTGAACCCCAGTCTTCCTCCGGACACCACCATTTGCGTTCCGGACTTCACCCTGCAGGCCAGCGATCCGAATGCGGTCTTCTACAACTGGTACGCTGATGCAGCGCTGACGGTACCGCTTGGGGAAGGGGACACGCTGCAGGTCAGCCCGATGGGCTCAGCGGTGTATTATGTTCTGGTCAGGGATGCGCTCGGCTGCACCGCTGTGGATTCAGTAACGGTAACCGGGAACGCCATAGATGTCATTACCACCAGTCAGGGCGGGATTTGCCCGGGGACGCTTGGCGCAGCGGCTGTCATCAATCAGGACCTTGCAGATACGCTCACTTACCTTTGGGCGCCCGACTCCCTTCTTGTTTTTGGCAATGACAATCCTACTGTTTTCATTTCTCCTCCTGCACCGGGCGGTTACGGGCTGACGGTAAGCCTGGAAAATCAGTTTGGCTGTACGCTCGTGGATAGTGTGTACCTGATTCAGATCGATACCTTGCCTCAGGATAGCTTTCAGGTGGTGCAGCAGTGCAGCGGGTTTACGGTGCAGTTCAGCAGTACGAGTGTGAACGCTCCGTTTTACGACTGGTATTTTGGCGACCCTGACAACCCCGGCGCAGTGGGGCAGGGGAGTACCGTGAGCTATACGTACCCCGGGCCAGGCACCTACGAAGTCATGACGGTACTGGACAACTTTAGTGCTTGTCCGGATACCATTATTCAGCAGGTCGAGGTGACAACGCCACAGATTACGCCTGATTTTACTTTTGATATTACCGCCTGCACAGATTCCGTAACTGTCCAGTTTTCGGATGCCTCTGTCAACGCCCAAAGCGACATCACCGATTGGGCGTGGGACTTTGGCACCGGTGCAATGGGCACGGGGGCTAATCCGGAATTCACTTTCACCGCTTCCGGCACCTACGAGGTGCAGTTGACTATTACTTCCAGCGATGGCTGTGTGGATGAAATCAGCCAGCCGGTTGCCATCAGTATTCCAGACCCCATGCTCCCCGATAGCTTGCAGGGCTGCCCGGGCATCGCTTTCAACCTCAACCCCAACCCGCTGCCGGGGTATACCTACAGCTGGTCGCCGGCTGTTGGATTGAATGATGAGAACAGCCCAAACCCTACTGCTACCCTAGATGCCCCTCAGACGTATTCAGTGGTGATGGAAGAAACCGTTGGCAGTTGTGTTTTTGAACGGGAAGTCACTGTGGAAGTGGCCCCGCCAATAGCCTATACCCTGAGCAATGATACGCTGATTTGCGAGGGGAGCCTCACCCTGTCTGCCTTTAGCGCGCAAGCCGCAAGTTATGCCTGGTCGGATGAGGCGGATTTCAGTGTGGAGCTGAGCGACAACCCCAGTTTCACCGTTAACCCCTCCGGGTTGCGGACTTTTTACATTGCCATCAAGGATAGCCTGGGGTGTTTTGTGCAGGATAGCGTGCAGGTAGAGGGCAGCAATATCCTGGTATTCACCGATGCGACCGTAGGTATTTGCGAAGGCGATACCGCCAGGCTGGAAGTTGTAGAGCTGGCACCAGGCCAAAACCTTTTTTACGAATGGCTGCCCGATGAAAATATTCTGAACGGGCAAGGCACTTCTACCGTAACAGTCGATGCAGGAACTGGAAGCAACTACGAAGTCTGGGTCACCAACGAACTCGGTTGTGTAAAAACCCTTCCCATTGCGGTTTCCGTGGCATCCAGTGAGCCGCCATTGCAGGTATCGGCTACTCCCGATACTATTTTTGAGCCTCAGCTGGTTCAACTGCTGGCCACGCAGGACCCCGGTTACACTTACGAGTGGTTGCCCCCGAACGGACTGAGCAACCCCGGGGTGTTCAACCCGCAGGTCTTTGTGGACACTTCACGGGCCTTCACCGTCAGGGTCACGGATGAGAATGGTTGCTCGAATGAACAGGTGGTGCAAATCGTCTGGCTCTCGGAATGCCTGCCGCCCTATATTTTTGTGCCCAACGCCTTTACACCGGATGGAGACGGGCTGAATGACCGCCTTCAGGTAAAGGGGGGCACTATTGACGAGCTCTACTTTGCCATCTATGACCGTTGGGGCGAAAAGGTCTACGAAACGGCTGACCCGCAGCACGATGGCTGGGACGGCACCTTCCGCAACCGGGCGCTGCCCGCTGATGTCTACGGCTACTACCTGGAGGTCCGGTGCTTTAATCAGGAATCTTACCAAACTAAAGGAAATATCACCTTATTGCGATAATTTTTTCACCCGGCCTGGATTAAAGGGCCAAACAAAACACAATAGCACCATGAAACAATGGATGTTGGGGACGGTAATCTTTTTATTATCGGTCCCTGTATTCGGACAGTACGAATTTACAATTGAGAAAGAACTCAAATGCACAGACGTGAAAAACCAGCAGCGCACCGGTACCTGCTGGAGCTTTTCCACCATTTCCTTCATTGAAGCGGAGCTGATGCGCCTGGGCGAGGGCGATTATGACCTTTCCGAAATGTATATGGTCCGCAATATTTATAAAGACAAGGCCCGGAATTATGTCCTGCGGCAGGGAAATGCCAACTTCAGTCAGGGCAGCCTGAACCACGACGTGATGCGCGCCCTGGAAATGGCAGGCGCTGTGCCGGAGTCGGTCTACTCTGGTTTGATGAAAGGCGACCGCTACCACGACCACAGCGAGATGGAAGCTGCATTGAAAGGGTTTCTGGACGGCGTACTGGCCAGCAAACGCCCGAGCGAAAAGTGGCCCGGTGCCTTTGAGGCCATCATTGATCAGTACATGGGCGCTGTGCCGCCGTCGTTTACCTACAAAGGCAAGACTCATACACCGGAATCGTTTAAGAAAGCCCTGCCCATCAATCCGGATGACTATGTCTCGCTCACCTCTTTTGCGCACCATCCCTTCTACGAGACCTTCATTCTGGAGATTCCTGATAATTACTCCAATGGCCGTTACTTTAATGTGCCTTTAGATGAACTGCAGGCAATCACAGCGTATGCGCTCAGTAATGGGTACACCGTAGCCTGGGATGGAGATGTCAGCGAGAAGGGCTTCAGTGCCGGCGATGGCCTGGCTATCTTGCCTGAGAATGAGAACGATGACAACAAATTCAAAAGTCCGGTGAATGAGGTAGAGGTGACTCAGGAAAACCGGCAGCAGGCATTCGAAAACTTCTCCACAACCGATGACCACCTTATGCACCTCACTGGCTTGGCGAAAGACCAGAATGGACAGACTTACTACATCACTAAAAACAGCTGGGGCGAAATCAGCGATTATGAAGGCTTCCTGTATATGTCAACCCCTTACTTCCGTATGAAAACGGTTGGTCTGATGGTGCATAAAGATGCTATTCCGGCAGATATTGCTAGCAAATTGAACTTATAAGCCACCACCGCCTTTTACCCGCGCGTCCTGCACCCGGGGCCACCGGCAATCAGATGCGCATACCAACAAAAAAGCGCCAGATAACGAATCATCTGGCGCTTTTTTGATGCTTGTACGGCAAGGTTTAACGAATCAAAGTCACATCCCCCTGGAAGGTGCCCAGCTCGAACCCATTCGGGCGGGCGATACGGATGAGGTAGAAGTAGACCTCGGTGGGCTGCTCCTTGCCATTGGCATTGCCATCCCATCCATCGTCCGGCGTTTCGTTGTCGTAAACGAGCTGCCCCCAGCGGTTGTAGACCTTGAATTCCAGTACC
>JANSXW010000257.1 GCA_024742755.1 bacterium
CTGACCAATTGCTACAATACCGGCGCAATTGACGGAGGATGGTCGGCGGGTATAATTGGTGAGGAAACGGATGGAGGTGCCACAACGGTTGTGAATTGTTACAACGCAGGGACCGTTGACAATGATTCATCGGTTGGAGACTTCGTGTCTAAAGGTGGTTCTGCAACCGTCACTGCAACTAACTGCTTCTACGATGAGCAGGTCAATTTCTGGTTCACGAGCCAAAGTATAACCGGAATAACCGGCAATAGCACCGCCGAGATGAAGGACTACGTCACCTTCCTTGATGCCGGCTGGGATTTAGTCAGCGAGAACACCAACGGCAACGCTAATATTTGGGATGCCGACCAATTGAGCACCGTTAACAACGGCTACATGATACTCAGCTGGCAGGACGGCTCTGACAATGTGTTGCCAACAGCCAGCTACTCCGGTGGGTTGGGTACGCAAGGTGACCCTTTTCAGATTGCAACTGCAGCTGACTTGGTTACTTTGTCAGGCAGAAACGCGGATTGGGAAAAATACTTTATTCAGACTGCTGATATTGACCTGACAGGAGAATCGGCCTCTTTTGCTCCTATAGGGAACGGAGGAGTGTCCTTTAAGGGGGTTTACGATGGGAACTCACATACGATCAGCAACCTAACGATCAATCAGGGCAGCTTTAACGATCAGGGGCTCTTTGGGAGTATTAGGGATCTTTATGATAGGGGTGTATTAGTGAAAGATCTGACCATAGATGGATTCGATATCACCGGACAGAATAATGTCGCTGCCGTGGTTGGTTTTGCCTGGGGAGGCTCTGAAATTGACAATATAGCGGTGACCAACAGCACGGTAAGCGGAAACTTTGACACCGGAGGCCTGGTCGGTGAATGTAACGGTTGTTCTATATCCAATAGTACCGTTGATGTCAACAGTAGTATAGCAGCGCAAAACGAAGGCGGCGCTGGTATAGCTGGGGGATTATATAGTACAGTAGTCATTTCAGGTTGTACTTTTGCAGGCTCAGTGATCAGCGGATCAAGAATAGGAGGGATGGCTGGTAGATTATTTGGTAACTTAACTATAAGTAACTGTACGTTTAGCGGCACCATCAATGGCTCGTCGAGTGCGGGGGGTATGATCGGGTGGCTGAGCGGCAGTGCCACCGGTACTATAACGGATTGCGGCAGTACCGGCACGGTGACAATTACAGGGGATGAAGCCGGAGGAATGATAGGTAATGCATCTGGTACGGCAACGATCACGACGTCCTATTGCTCAGGAGCGGTAGACGCCAATGCTCTTGCTGGTGGGCTTGTAGGTGTATTTCAATCCAATGGAAGTGGCAACTCCTCCATCACCAACTGCTACGCCACCGGCTCGGTAGATGGCGGATGGTCCGGGGGTATTATTGGGGAGGAGAGAGATGGTGGTCAGACCTCCCTTACCAATTGCTACGCCGCAGCGGTTGTTACGGGTAATTCTGCCTCCAGAGATGTCGTATCCAGTGGTGGTTCGGCAACAGTGATAGCTACAGATTGTTTTTATGATTCTGATATTAATTCCCTAAATGCTCAAAATATAACCGGAATAACCGGCAGGACCAGCGCCGAGATGAAGGACTACACCACCTTCACCACCGCTGGCTGGGACTTCGTCAGCGAGACCACCAATGGCATCGCTAATATATGGGACGCCGACCAATTTAGCACGTTGAATAGCGGCTATCCGCTGCTCAGCTGGCAGGATGGCACAGATGGTATCTTATCGTACACCTACTCCGGTGGGGCAGGTACGCAAGTCGACCCCTATCAGATTGCAACCGCAGCGGATTTAATAGCTTTGTCATCTATAAGCGGGGATTGGGATAAGCACTTTATTCAGACTGCAGATATCAACTTCGGTTCAGATGAAACAGCGGTAGACTGGGACAATGATGGGAGTGCAGATGGTATGGGGACTGAAGGTTTTTCGCCTATCGGGAATCCTACAACCAAATTCACCGGCTCTTACGATGGAAATGAGAAGACCATTTCTAATTTGTTCATCAATCGGTCGTCGTTATTAAATCCTGTAGGGCTGTTTGGCGGTACTGAACTTTCCGGTGCAGGAATAGCGGATTTAGGACTGCTTAACGTAGATATAACGGCATTATCACGAGTCGGTGCCATAGTTGGTGATCTTTCCCCCGATGCGACTGCTGGTGTTAGTGGTTGTTATAGTACAGGTAGCGTTGATGGATCATCGAATATTGGAGGGGTAGTTGGCTACGCCGGGGCCAGTGCTGCTACTGGCACGACAATAGAGAACTGCTATTCCAGTTGTAGTGTGAACGGCTCCGGCGCCATGGCCAGGGTCGGTGGTTTGGTCGGAACACTATTTGATGGTTATACTATATCGGATTGCTACAGCACTGGTGCTGTAACAGGAACAGGAGATAATGTAGGAGGCTTGGTAGGCCTAAGCTTTGGCGGCACCGTCACCAACTCTTTCTGGGACACCCAGACCTCCGGCCAGGCAACAAGCGCCGGCGGCACCGGCAAGACGACTGCGGAGATGCAGGACTACACCACCTTCAACACCGCCGGCTGGGACTTTGTCTCGGAGACAGCCAATGGCTCCGCTGATGTATGGGACATGGACCAATTTGGTACTGTCAACAACGGCTACCCCCTACTGAGTTGGCAGGATGGCGCGGACAGTGATGTATTAGCTCCCTACTCCGGTGGGATGGGTACGCCAGGCGACCCTTATCAGATTGCAACCGCAGCTGATTTGATTCAATTGTCAGGCAGAAGCCAGGATTGGGACAAAGACTTTATTCAGACTGCCGATATTGACTTCGGTACAGATGAAACAGCGGTAGACTGGGATGGGGATGGTAGTGCAGATGGTATCGGTACTGCCGGTTTTTCGGGTATAGGGGAGAGCACCCAGAACGGATTCACTGGTAACTACAATGGACAAGGGCATACCATTTCGAATTTGTTTGTTAATCAAGCCGGAGATGTTAGTAATTATGGTATGTTCCGAGTCTTAGTAACAGGGGGTAGCGTGTCACAATTAGGACTGTTGGATGTTGATATTACTGCTGCTAGATTAGTTGGTGCACTTGTTGGATTCAACTTTGGTGGAGAGGTTTCCAGTTGTTACAGCACTGGCAGTGTAAACTCTAATGGAGCAAATAGTTTTTCAACTGCTTATGTTGGGGGGCTAATCGGCTCAAACGCTGGCAATTTAGTCGAAAATAGTTATTCCACTTGTAGTGTCGATGCGGGGAGTAAACAAAGTGCAGGGGGGCTGATAGGTGCTCTATCGGGTGGCGTAGTGTATAACTGTTACAGTGTAGGTTCGGTAAGTGGGGCTGGTGAGCTAGGGGGCTTTATTGGCTATGCTCAAGGTGGCAACAGCAATGGCGGGACCAACTTCTGGGATACTGAAGCTTCTACTCAAACTAATGCCTTAGGGGCGGGGTCAGCAAATAACGTTACCATCACCGGTAAGACAACTGCGGAGATGAAGACGGCCTCCACTTTCTTGGATGCCGAGTGGAGTCAGGTTTGGTATATTGACCCCGGCACGAACGATGGCTACCCCAACTTGCAAGGCATTGGAACATTGATATTAGAAGGACCGTACAATAACGGTGCCGGCGCTGGTACGGAGATGGACCCCCACCAAATCGCAAGCATAGATGACCTGATCCACCTGTCGCAGACTTCAGCAGACTGGGGGTTGCACTTTATACAGGTCGTTGATATTGACTTCGGTGCGGATGAAACAATGGTAGACTGGAATGGTGATGGCACGGTAGATATGGGTGATAGTGCCGGTTTTACCCCTATCGGAGAAGAGTTTGGTACTTCTTTCACCGGCTCTTACGATGGAGATGGTAAGACCATTTCTAATCTATTCCTCATCGTGGATGATGATACGCAAGGGTTCTTTGGTGCTCTTGTTGGCGCAGAAATAAAAAATTTAGGAATACTCAACGCAAATTTAGATGTATTATCGTCTTCTTTTATTTCGGGGTTCGGTGTCCTGGCGGGCAGGGCTTCTTCATCCACCACAATAAGCAATTGTTACACTACGGGTACCGTACAGACTCAATGGAACGTAGTTGGGGGATTAGTTGGGGTCAATTCTGGCTCAACAATTAGCAATTGCTACTCGAGCTGTAGCGTAACACAATCTGGAGGAGGAAATTTATATCAATTAGGAGGCTTGGTCGGATCTAATACCTCCGGCGCCACTATAGAGAACTGCTACAGTACTGGCAGTATCAATGTTCAATCTGGAACTACTTATATCGGAGGCTTGGCCGGAGTTAATAGCAGCGGCACTATAGAGAACTGCTACAGTACTGGCAGTATCACTGGCGGAAGTAATAATATCGGAGGCTTGACCAATACTATAAACAGCGGCACTGTCACCAACTCCTTCTGGGACACAGAAACCTCCGGCCTACTCGCAAGCGGCGGCGGCACCGGCAAGAGTACAGCGGAGATGAAGATGACCTCCACTTTCACGGATGCCGGGTGGAGCACCCCCTGGTACCTCGATGCGACAGAAAACAACGGCTACCCCAACCTTTCAGGAGTAGGGCTTCCGCTGGCAAGTTACGGCACGGACCTGACGATTGTCTCTACTGGTGGCGGCACACAGGATACAGACTGGGCTGTAAACGGAGGGATGCTCTATGGGTTATCTGGCGGAGCGGTGAGTGTCAATGCCAGCGATTTGAACAA
>JANSXW010000244.1 GCA_024742755.1 bacterium
GAATCTATTGGCAAAGAGATCTGGTAGAAGAGGTTTTAATACCCGTACTGACAACAAACCCGAGTTTAGAATCAACGAACACATTCGCGTACCTGAAATCCGGCTTGTAGGCGAAAACGTTGAAGAGATTGGCGAAGCTGTAGGCCAGCAACTGGAAGCAGGCACCGTTTACCCAACCCGCGCCGCCAAAGACTGGGCGCGAAAAGTGGAGCTTGACCTGGTTGAGATTTCTCCGAATGCAAAGCCGCCGGTCGTCAAAATCATCGACTTCAACAAGTTTCTTTACGAGAAAAAGAAGAAGGAGAAGGAAATTAAGGCAAAAGCTGCCAAAACAGTCATTAAGGAAATCCGATTCGGCCCCAATACCGATGACCATGACTTTGATTTCAAACTCCGCCACGCCAAAGGGTTCCTTGAAGATGGCGCTAAGGTGAAAGCTTATGTGCACTTCCGGGGCCGGACAATCGTCTTTAAGGAGCGTGGCGAACTGCTGCTCCTGCGTTTCCTAAAAGAGCTCGAAGAATACGGCTCTGCAGAGGCGCTGCCTAAAATGGAGGGGCGCCGGATGATTGTGATGATTTCACCCAAGAAGAGCAAAAAGAAATAGGCCGGTCGTTTGAAACGGTCTTTATCCGAAATATCAGGGCCCTACTGCTAAACTTTTTCACAAACAATTGAAATTTGTTTAGCAGTAGGGTTTATTTTTCTTACCTTTGCATTCCCTTTTTGGGGACTATTTCAATATTAAAGCCATTAGCAATGCCAAAGATGAAGACTCACTCCAGTGCCAAGAAGCGTTTCAAGCGCACTGGCTCTGGCAAGATCAAGCGTTATCAGGCAAAGACTTCGCACATGATGCGCAACAAGAGCAAAAAAGCTAAACTGCGCCTTCGCGACTCCACAGTTGTGCACGAACACAACGAAGATCGGATAAAGCGCATGCTTTGCATTTAATTTATTTCTAATTTTTTAACGAGAGCGCAGGACGAAAGCGTCGCCCATTTGGTAGATGGCACCTCTGCGTTGTACTAAAAAATCAAACTATGCCACGTTCAGTGAATGCCGTTGCTTCCCGCAAACGGCGCAAGAAAATTTTGAAAATGGCGCGGGGTTACTTCGGTGCCCGCAGCAAAGTCTACACCGTAGCTAAAAACGCTGTAGAAAAAGGCCTTACTTACGCTTACCGCGACCGCAAGGCCAAGAAGCGCGCATTTCGCCGCCTTTGGATTGCACGTATCAACGCTGCAGCGCGTCAAAACGGAATCTCTTATTCCCGTTTGATCCACCAACTATCAGAAAACAACGTTGAGCTTAACCGCAAGGTCCTCGCGGACCTCGCTATGCACCACCCGGATGCATTCAAAGCGGTGGTTGACTCCGTTAAGAAATAAAGTCTCCCAAGCCGGAGCCATGAAGAGGGAAGTAGCCTTGCGGGTTGCTTCCCTTTCCTTATTTTGACCCAAATTTCAAGGATACCGCTATGATAAACAAGCTCCTGACCCTTGCACTTGCCGCCGCCCTGCTTGCAGGCTGTGCCTCCGAAAACAACAACGATACGTTGGCAGATAACCCGGTAAATACGGATGCCGATTCCCTCCGCGCCGATTCCCTGCAGCCTCAGCAAGCCATCAGTGATATGGCCCCCGATACCGCTCACTTTGAGTACGAAGATGGTGTGCTGCGCCTGACCTGGAAAATGCTAACCGATGTCGTTTTTACGGATGAGTACAGCGAAGAAGTGCAGGCCTATGTCCCCTACCCTACCTTCGGTGCCCAGCTGCAAGCCATTGAGGGGCGTGAAGTCCTGATTGAAGGCTACATTATCCCACTCGAAGAAACAGGGGACGAAACCATTCTCGTATTGAGCGCCCAACCCTACAGCAGCTGCTTTTTCTGTGGTGGTGCCGGGCCTGAGTCTGTCATGGACATTAAGCTCCGCCCTGATGAAAAGCGAAAATTTACCACAGATGACCGGATGACCTTCCGGGGCAAGCTTCGGCTGAATGACGATGATTTGTACTACCTGAACTACATTTTGGAAGACGCAGCCGTCCACCCGTAAGCTTGTTTCCACAATGTCAAATTACATCTTTTATTCTGGGCCCGGCAGGTAACTTAACTTGCTTTCAGTACGTAAATATAGTATTTTTACTACCTGATATTTCCCCCATTCAAGCGTCTTGCTTCTTTGTTATTTTGGGTTTAGTGCGGGTCCCGCGCCCTCCCCAGGACCACCAAACCTACATTAAAACCAATATACCAACATGTTACACACCCACATGCACAAAACACTGATAGCCGCACTTGCGGTCCTGCTGACTTTCAGCTCGTGCAAAAAAGATGATCCGGTTGAGGAAGCTCCGTCAATCGATCAGGAACTAACCGAAACGCTGGAAGACATTTCCAGGTCCGGCGGGTTGGCCTTTTTCCGGCTGCCAGCTGCTGATGATTATGATCAAATCCCACAGGACCCCGCTAACCCGCTCACGGAAGTCAAAGTAGAGCTGGGTAAATTGCTCTACCATGAAACCGGCATAGCCCGCAACCCCCGGGATATGGCAGGACTCGGCACCTACTCCTGCGCCTCCTGCCACTTCGCTTCAGCTGGCTTTCAGGCCGGGCGGCATCAGGGCATCGGTGAAGGTGGCCAAGGCTTCGGCTTCAATGGAGAATCCCGGGATAAAAACCAGGCATATAATGTCCTCAACGTGGATGTACAGCCCATACGCAGCCCAACAACTCTTAACTCGGCCTATCAGATTGCCATGCTTTGGAACGGGCAGTTTGGGGCGAAGGGCATCAATGCCAATACCGAATATGCCTGGACTGCTGGCACGCCCAAAGCAGTCAACCACCTGGGTTTCCATGGTGTGGAAACTCAGGCCATCGCCGGGCTTTCTGTGCATCGCCAACTGGAAGACACGTCTGATGTATCCGACCTGGCGAATTACAAAGCGCTATTTGATGCAGCCTTCCCGGAGCGCCCGGAGAACGAACGCTACAACCGGGTAGCTGCGGGGCTCGCAATTGCGGCCTACGAACGGACGCTCCTGGCTAATGAAGCGCCTTTTCAGCGGTGGCTGCGTGGCGATACAGATGCGATGAATGCGTTGGAAAAAGAAGGTGCGCTGGTTTTCTTTGGCAAAGGCCAATGCGGCAATTGCCATACCGGCCCTGCGCTCAACAGTATGGAATTTCATGGTATTGGGCTGGGCGATTTGATGGATTGCCCGGAAGAGGTTTTACTGACCTCCGTTAATGCGCCTGAACACCTCGGGCGTGGTGGCTTTACCAACCGGGCAGAGGACATGTACAAATTCAAGGTGCCGCAGTTGTACAACCTCAAAGACTCCCCTTTCTACGGGCACGGAGGTACGCTGCGGTCGATCCGGGAGGTTATTACCTATAAAAATGAGGCGATCCCTCAAAAGACCACTGTGCCCGCTGCTCAGCTGGCGGAAGACTTTGTGCCTCTGGGGCTTACCGATCAGGAAATTGATGCCCTTGTTGCATTTATCGAAAACGCACTTTATGACCCTAACTTAAACCGCTACGTCCCCGAAACACTGCCAACGGGCCAATGCTTCCCCAATGCGGACCCGATGTCTCAGGAAGACCTGGGGTGTTACTAAATACTACCTGCTCTGGCAGCTGAAAAGCCCGGCAGAACGATTCTGCCGGGCTTTTTTGATCAAAATTTCACCCACCACCCTTCCTTTGTGGTTTCGGCACGGGTATAATCCACCCGGTGCATCAGTTGCCCGCCGGCATTCTTAAGCAGGATGCGGCCTCCGGCATTCAACAGGCGGACCCGCCCCAGGCCCACTCGCACCACACTGCCCGCCTGAAGCGTGTAAGCCGCCAACCGATCCGTATTGCCATTTTGGTCTTCAATGGTCCACCCGCCCAGCGCCACCGGCTGATCGGACAAGTTGACCAGCATCAGCTTTTCAGCGCCGGACTCCGGCCCTCTGGGATTGACTAAAGCAGCGACCATTTGTACGGCCTGGGCATCGGCTTCCGGAATTTCAGGCTCATCGGGGACCGGGTCCGCTATCGGAGCGGCCTGCTGCACGGCTCTGGCCGCATTGATCCTTCCGTAGCCAAACCATTCTGAGTACCCATTGGCATCGTAGGTCCCCTTGCGGTTGCCAAGGATAGGGTCCGGGTTCTGATCTGTGATTTTGTCTGTTGTGTTTTTCAGGATATTGAGCAGGTCAGCGGCAGAAAGCGCTGGATTCACCGATTTGACGAGCGCGGCTACGCCTGCTGCCAGCGGGCACGCACTGGAGGTCCCGCCAAAGTTGCCCGTATAGCGGCTCCCCGGGGCAAACCCAAGCCCGGTATCCTCGTTATCAGTCGTCCAAATCCCTCTGCCCGGCAGGCGTTCCTGCTGATTCAGCGGGTTCCAGTTGTCACTGGGGGCTGCAATGGTAATCCCTTCGCCCCAGTTGGAATAGGCCGATTTGCGGGCCAGGCTGGTGGAAGCCGCCACCGCCACCACATCAGGGTGGGCAGCATAGCCATTCACAATGGGCCCGGTCGTCGTCTTGAGCCCCTGAGAGGGGTGTCGCCAGGTAAACCCGGTATTGTCCAGGTCTTTGATGGGTGCATTGTAATTGCCTGCCGCAAAAAAGACCAGGCAGCCCCGCCCGTCCGGCCCTCCGGACCTGTGCAGGCGCTCCATCTGATTGCTCAGCAGCGAACTAAGGGGCGCATAGACAGGCACGGGGCCCCAGCTACAGGATAGGATATGGGCATTGCGCCCGGCATAGTCGAAAATATCGAAAAGCATATTGTCATCGGCACTCAGCGGAAAGCGAATGGGCAGAAAGCTGCACCCCGGTGCCGCCCCAACAATCCCCGTACCGTTTTCTTCCCCTATGGCTACGCCGGCACAGGGCGTACCGTGAAAGTCCCCGCTTGCCCGCTCCGGCCCCGGGTAGCTGTCCCGCCCGGAGTAGTCCCGCGCGCCCACCACTTTCCCGGCACCCGACAGGTCAGGATGAGAAAGGTCAAAACCATCATCAATCACGGCAACCGTGACCGCGCGGTCCCCACGGCTGACCCTCCATGCCCCGGTGCAGTCCACACCGGCCTCAGCGACCAGTTCAAGCCCAGACCGGGCCTGCAAATGCCACTGCTCTGCAAAAAGCGGGTCTGAAGGCATGTACTGTGGGGCAAAACGGTTGATCAGGTTGGGCTCGGCGTATACCAGCCGGTCATCTTTGGCCAGTTCATTACTCACTTTTAGCGGGTTTTTGCGGGCAGCATGCGTCACCTGTACCAGGCAGGCCTCCTGATTGTTGTCGTAGCTTTTCAGAAAACGCAGCCCATAGTGCTGCAACACTTCCTCTTTCTCCGCTGTGCCAAGCACCTCCCTGAATTTGAGGATAAGCTGGTCTGTCAGGTAATAACGGGTAGCCGGGTCCCCTTCCGGGCAATAGGCGTGGTGGCAAATCATAGGGCAGGCACTGTGCGTCCGCAGATGCTCCATGAGCTGATCGCGATGGCCCTCTTCGGTTTCTATTTTGTAAACATTCCCCAACACTTGTTTGGCCTGAAGAAAGCCAGGCTGAGCCGCCAAAATGGCCCGGGCGGGCGCATCAGGCAGCATGGCAGTGAAAAAATGGTCCGAACGTTCCAGTTTTATGCGCTCCGAGCCACGGTACAGATAATAATCGAGGGCCATAGTGTGTTTTTTATTGGATGTTTAGACTATGTTTGGAGCTTGCTCCTATTGCAAACCAAGGACTTATGAACCCCGCTGAAATGCGGGGCAGGCTCTGGCGTTATCTTTTTTAGCTTATTTGGCCCGCCAAACGCGCTAAAAAAGATTTAGCCAGAACCACA
>JANSXW010000214.1 GCA_024742755.1 bacterium
GGCAAAAGCACCGGAAAGCCCGCTCTTCACACTGGTGCTGCGCGCCCGCACGGACGTACAGCTGAGCGAAGCCCTGCGCATGAGCGATGCGGTGACACCGAGGGAAGCTTACGGCAATACCGGCACGTTTGAGGATGTGGCGATCAACTTTGGGCAAAACGGTATAGCATCGGATGAAGCCTACTACCTTGGCCAAAACCAGCCCAACCCTTACCGTGGCACGACGGTAATCCCATTTGAAGTGCCATTCGAGCAGACGGTGACGGTCACGATTTCTGACCTGGCAGGCCGGCTTATCCGCTCCTATGAGATGGATGCCGCAGCCGGGCTGAATACACTGAATGTAGAGCGGCTAAAACTGGCAGCCGGCGTGTACGAATACACGCTGACAGCTGGCCGCTTCACCGCTACGAAGAAGATGGTGGTAGCCGACTAGATAAATGGAGTGCCGCCCCTGGCTTGCCCGTACCGGGCAGCCTGGGGCATGGCAGCACAAACTCCGGAAGATTATTTGTGCAATTAATTACGGAAGGAGGTTGGGTGAGGCGTTCATCCATCCTCCATTTTTTTTGAAAAAAATCCTGTCCCCGGGAATTTTTCCGCCCCGCCCGCTGTATGTATGTCTGACAGCAGCAAACAACCCTTCAAAAAAACATCAGGCGTGCCGGTTTCGCGCCCATAAAGAAGTAAGCCTTATTGTATCTGAACCGTGGCAGTGTTTCTGTACAGCGCTCTGGTGCCCGCCCGTTTGGGGTGGGGTATGCCGTTCGGTGCCATAGGCTTGCACAAGCATCTGGATACTGCGGTCGATGGTTCGAATCCATCTGGCGTTTAATCGTGCCATAGTTCAGCTGGTTAGAACACAGTACTTGCTTTCACGGGACTTTGCCCTGTACCAACCGCCATTTTGGGCAATGGACTGATAATCCATCTGGAAGTTCTCAGATTCTTCCCTGCAAAAAACCAAGTCATGAGATTCGTAACAATCAGCCGGCACGAGGTTGGGCTGTTGTTCCGGGGCAAGTCCTTCGTGGGCGTACGCCTGGAAGGCTGGCACTGGGTAGGCTGGGGGCAGCGGCTGTTGCGCTACGACCGGACCAGTCTACTGGTATCGCCGGTTGACCTGAGCATCTTGCTGGAGGACGAAAACTTCCGGGCTGAAGTCCACCTGTTGGAAGTAAAGGACCACGAGCGTTGCCTGGAGTACCGGGATGGTAACTTCCACAACCTTTTGTTGCCAGGGCGCCATGTCTATTGGAAGTCTGGTATCGACTACGACTTCCGGATGGTAGATACCCGTAAGGATGAAGTCGGGGCGGTTATCGAGCCGGAATTGCTTACGAAGCATGTTGTTCTGGCTCAGGTGCACCGTTATGATGTCGCTACTCATGAGACGGGCCTCCTGCTGATTGACGGCGAGCTAAAGCAAAAGCTTTCTGCCGGACGGCACTACTTCTGGAAAACCGTTCAGCACCTGAAAGTGCTTTTGGCCGACCTCAGGGTACAAACGATGGAAGTCAGCGGGCAGGAAATTCTCACCAAAGACCGGGTGGGCATCCGGCTCAACTTCCAATTGCAATACCGCATCACGGATGTGGAGCGGGCCTTGCTGGAAGTGAGCGATATGCCCCGCCAATTGTACCTGTTGGTGCAATTAGCGCTGCGGTCTTATGTGGGCACCCGCACACTGGACGAATTGCTTTCTGATTAGGACAGCGTCTACAGCAGCATACGGGATGAACTGGCTCAAGCCGCTGAAAGCCTGGGGGTATCCGTCTTGTCCGGAGACCTGAGGGACATCATCCTGCCCGGCGAAATCCGGGAGATCATGAACCGGGTCCTCGTGGCTGAAAAGCAGGCTCAGGCCAATACCATCCTCCGGCGGGACGAAGCGGCTGCTACCCGTAGCCTCTTCAACTCCGCTAAGCTGATGGAGGATAACGCCATGCTGCTCCGCCTCAAGGAGATGGAGTACGTGGAGAAGATCGCCGAGAAGATCAACAGCCTTTCTGTCTCCGGTGGCGGGCAGGTGATTGATCAGTTGCGCGAGCTTTTTATCGCGGATAAAAAGTAAATAAGGGTTTGCTGCCGGGCTGCTCCGTTTGGGGCAACCCTTTTTCAATTTGTTCAAAAATCAAAATCCAGCCGCATCGTCAAATTGCGGGGCGCCTCCATAATGCCCGGCCGGGGCGAATAGGCCTCATTGAGCAGGTTGTTGAGCAGTAAGGACAACTTCACGGATTCAGTAAATTGATAGCTGCTGCGGAGATTGACTACGGTAAAGCCCCTGTCGTTTCGTTCCCGAAAGTCCCGCAACCCACCGATGAACAGCAGGAAGGCGGCATCGATGGCTTCAAACTGGCTGTTATAGAAGGTCTCCACACCGAAGGACATCTTTTTGTAATCTGCCTGCAGGTCGAGTTTGAACAGGTGGCGGGAACGGTACTTCAAAATATTCTCATCCGAAGAGGAGTTGTTGGCATTGACCTGCCCCTGTGTGCGGTCCTGCCCGGCAGGGACGCGGGTCGTATCAAAGGCTTCGAAACGCGGGTCAACGTAAGTGTACCCGGCCAGCAGGCTTACCGGCAATCCCAGGATTTCCCCTCTGCCCGCGGCAGTGACTTCAAATCCATCAATTTGGGTATCTCCGATATTGATCGCCTGAAAGCTAAAGCCCACAATATTGAATTCCATCATATCAAAGTAGCGGGAGCGGAAAACGGCAAAGTCCAGAAACCCTTCAAAGTTAGAAATCCGGAAGCCCTGCTTGACCCCTAATTCTGCGGTCCAGCCTGTTTCAGACTCTAAGGTGGGATTAGGGACAATGCGCAGGGCACCGGCATTGGTCACAATATATTTTTCGGCCACGGTAGGGTAGCGGTAGCCCTGTCCCCAGCTCGCCCGCAGGAAGGTTGCCTTGCCCGCCTGATAGTTGAGCCCGAGGCGCGCCACGGGTTTGGCTTCTTCCTCGTCAGAAGGCTCTACAAGGCCGCCATCGTACTCAAATCCAGGATTGCGCAGCACATTACGCTCGTAGCGGAACCCCACTGAAGCATTCAGTTTGCCAAAAAACTCCTTGTCGAATTGGGCATAGGCCGCCAGGTTGCGGGAGGTGAAGGTGGTGTCGCCGTATAGCTCCGCTTCGATATCCGTACCCGACCCGACCAGCCCGGCCGTGAAGACCAGGTCTGCCGCTGCCATCCGGCGCTGAAACTGGTACTCCGCGTAGAACATATCCGAGAAATTGCTCTGATTGAGGTCGTTCTCGTTGTCGATATTGTAGAAGCGGCTCAGGATGCGGTGGCGGTTGTTGGCACCATCGTAGTAAGTGACGGTAGGGTCGATGTTGTAGCGCAGGCGCTGCCGTCCGCCCAGGGTATTGGGCCCCGGCTGATAGGCTGCTGTATCGCTGGCCCAGTAAAAGAAGGAGGCGGTCTCCCCGGCATTCACATTGGCATTCAGCCCGATGGTCAGGCGGTCGCTGGCCCGGTAGCGGGTGCCCACATTGAAGCGGCCGGTACGGCGGAATGCTCCTTCATTGTAACTTTCTTCATTCAGGTAATAGCCGCCCATGACCAAATCCAGCTTGCCCATTTTGCGGCGGTGGGCAAAACTTGCGCCAATGGTACGCGGGGCGGTATCCCACCACTTGAGCCGTTCATCTTCCGGGCTGAAATGATGGGTGTAAAAGACCGCCCCTTCGGTCTCCGGAGCTGATTTGGCGTAAGCGGTACGCACGTTGATAATGCCGTTGAGGGCAGAAGAGCCGTACAGAGCGGAGCCTGCGCCCTTGACCACTTCCACCTGCGCGATGTTTTCGATCGGCACATCATCCCAGTTGGGAAAGCCGGCATCGGCAGAGAGGATGGGAATGTCATCCACCAACAGCAGCACCCGGCTGCCAGCGCCCTGAGAATAGCCCGAGCCGCCCCGGATATTCGCCTGCCCATCAATGATGGTGACGCCCGGCAGTTTTTCCAGGGCCTCGTCAATAGATACCTTGCCCGTGTTTTCAATCAGTCCGGGCTGCAGCACCTCCAGGGAAACGGTTACTTTGCTAAGCGGCTTTTCGAATTTGCCGCTTGTGACGGTCGCGGTTTCGAGCACGGTAGCGCGGGGATCTAGCGCCATATTCAGCTCAATGGTGCCCCCTTCCGGTAAATCCACCACTGTTTCATAGGTTTCGTAGCCCACGTAGCTGGCTTTGAGCGGGTGTTGGCCAGCGTTGGCCTCCAATTCATAAAAGCCATCAAAATTGGTCACCGTGCCTTTGCCCTGCAGGCTGATGGTGGCTGCAATCAGGGGCTCGCCGGTTTTGGCGTCCGTGACCCGCCCGGTGAGCAGGGCTTGCTGAGCAGAAAGGAAAGCAGCGGGAAACAGAAAAATTAGCAAAAGGTAGTACTTGGTCATATGCAATGAATTAGGCACAGCACTCAAAAGTGGTGGCTGTGGATGGTCTCCAAAATGTTCAGGGTGCTAATTTCAGGGCGTGTGGAAGCACAAATCTAAGGCATTCGTGTTACTTGACAAGCAAGTTGCTGAAAAAAATCGCTTTGCACGCAGCCGACAGATTCCAACAAATCCATTTGGCTTTCCCAAAAGTTTTCTAACTTCGGCAGCTGAATTCTTTACCAAACAACACGATTATGAATCGAATTGTACTGATTTTCTTGGGGGTTATCCTCGCCAGCGTTGGGTACGCGCAGGATTGCCAGCCGGACGAAACGGTTCCGGATTCGGTAGTGGTTGCTCCACTGCCTTACAATGAAATGCTCCGTCCTGATGGAGGCATCGCGGATACGGCTTGCGTGGGCAGCCCTTATGAGTTTGTCTTTACGTTTAATATTCCTGCGACTTATGAAGTAATACCTGGCCTGCCTATTGCTTTGGTAGACGTGAGTATCCCGGCTGAAGGGGGGATTGGTAACCTGCCGGCTTCCATGGACTACGTTTGCAATCCGCCCAACTGTGTGTTTGTCGCAGAGACCAAGGGCTGCATTATCGTATCTGGTACGCCTACTGCTGATGAGGTAGGGTCGCATGACCTGACGATCGCTGCTGATATTAATGTTGGGCAGGTTCTGCAGGTGACTGTTCCGGGCGACCTGGAGAATGGAGCACACTACTACCTTAACATCAAGGAGGAAGGGGGTACCAACTGCTTCTCCAACACCAACGAGGACTTCGCAGCGGACTTCGGGCTGAGCAACCGCCCCAACCCATTCGGTGACCTTACACAGGTGGTAGTGGACGCCAAACAGTCTGGCCTCTACCAATTCTTCGTTGCAGACTTGCTGGGCCGTCAGGTACACCAACAGCAAATTCAGCTGATCGAAGGTGAAAACCACATCGACTTCAACGGTAGCCAACTGGCAGAAGGCATGTACCTTTACGGTATTACCGATGGCCGCCATGCCGCTACTTCCAAAATGATTATCAACCGGTAGTAACCCTGCCGGGTCTCCAAGAATTCAGTCCTTCTGACAAGGAGCGGGGTGCTGCCCACCCTGCAGCGTGAAGCCCCGCTCCGACACCCTATAAAATTTTCTTTACCTGCAAACCGTTCTTGTACAGCGCCTGCTGCTGCACAAGGGCGGTCTTGTCGTTTAAAATTCAGAAGGACATGAAGTACTTATACCTAACCATCCTGCTTTGGGGCCTTAGCCTTTCGGCGAAAGCCAACTGCCCCGGCTGTACGGTCAACCTGCCCGCCCTCCCGGAGGATACCATCTATATATCGGCTGCTCCTGACGGGCAAGTGGGGCAATTGTACAGCGAAGATCTGTCATTCCGCCTGCCCCAAACCACCACGCCGGTCAATGCCACCGACCCGGATACGCCTCCGGGGCTGCCCATTTCTCAAATGACGATTAGCTCGGTAGCGAATGTGCCGCCCGGACTGCAGTGGGAAGCCAATCAGCTGTCTTTTGATGTTAGTGAGAATACCGATGGCTGTGTGCGCTTCTGCGGGACGCCTCTGATCCCGGGGCTGTATGAGGTGGAAGTCATCATTTCGGCTCAGGTTTTGATCGCCACGCAGACCTCTGCGGTGACGATACCTATTCTCATTTTGCCCGGTCAGGCCGTTTTCGAAGGCTTCACCATCGATAATACCTCGGGCTGCGGGGAGGTAGTGGCGAACTTTACCAATAATGTGCCTTCCAATGGCACCGATGGCTTCAGCTACATATGGGATTTCGGCAACGGGCAAAGCTCCACCGCTGAAAATCCGGGTACGCAGGTTTACGATGCGCCCGGCGAGTACGGCGTGAGCTATCAGGTGATCGTAGACACCTTTGGGCATCAGCTGACGGAGGTGGTCATCACGGATGTGGACTGCAACGATATCTTCGGGGGCGCGCCCGACCTCGTCCTGGAGGTCTACAATCCGCTGGGCGACAAGATTTTTGCTTCTGATGTGGTGCAGAATGCCAGCCTGCCCGTGGTTTTTGCGCCCGGAATTTTTATTGAAAACGGCCCCTACCAAATTCAGGTGGTGGATGACGATCAGGGGCTGGACGGAGGCGATGACGTCTGCGGCGTTTTTGGCTTTGTGAAAACCTCCAACGGCGAGTTGGAAGACGACGGTGCTACGGTAGACATTACCATCATCAATCCCATTGACACCATCCGCTCCGAAGGCACGATAACGGTCTACGAGCAACCGGAAAAGCCTGAACTGCAGGGCTACAACGGCGAGGACCTCTGCGATGGCGACTCTCTGACGCTGATGACCAACTACGCCGAAAACACCCAATGGTACCTCGACACGGTGCCCCTGTTTGAAGCGAATGGCGATCTGCTCTCCGTGGGCGAAAGTGGCTTCTACTGGGTCACCTATACCAATGCCGATGGCTGTAGCGCCACTTCTGATACGCTCTTGTTGGATTTCAATGACCTGCCGGCTTTCCCCATCTTCCAAATCGAGCAAAACCTGCTCTTCCTGCTTGACCCGGACACCCTGCCTGACCCCTACGAGCTGCAGTGGTACCTGGATGAGCAGCCTTTGGAAGGCGGCAATGGTTTGGAATACTGCATCAGTACCTCAGGCAGTTATACCCTGGAGGTGGTCAATCCACTTACGGGCTGCAGCCGTTCGTACACCCAAAGCATGACGTATGATCCCGATTTTCCCAACTGCATGCCGGTAAGTGTGGAAGAGGCGGCGCTTCAGGGCTTAAAGGTCTATCCGACGCTGCTTGCGCCCGGTGCGCCTGTGTGGATAAGCGGGGATGTGGCAGGCGGCCAGATGAACATCCGGCTGCTGAATACGCTTGGGCAACAGCTGCAATCGTGGCGGTTGGAAAGCGGCTTTGGGGGTGAAACGCTGCGGCTCGACCTCCCGATGTTAGCCACCGGCGTACATTATTTACAAATTCAGACCAAAGCTGGCGGGAAGACGATTCCGGTCGTCATTCGATAGGCTCTTGAAAGAGGAGCATAAAAAAGATTGTGTCTTAACTGTTAAAACATATGAAAAATCATATATTGAGGGGCTAAACAAGCAAGAGCAACCAAAAAAGCCAGGGCGCGGTGTTCGGTCCGGGGCAGCTACTGATTTGGTACTCAGCAGGGTATCTGAAAAAAGTGTAGCTTTGCGGGCTGAACACTGCGCATAATCCCAAACTGAATTTGGCACCGCAAGTCTGAACTCCAGGTCTTAGATAGTCGGTCCGATGGTGGAATATCCCACCGTACTCTTGCGAACCCTGAATTATGACAGTTGAGATTAGAAGAAAAGAAATAGGCAACCTTCTACTTGAGAACATCCCGGA
>JANSXW010000255.1 GCA_024742755.1 bacterium
ACCGCTTATGAGTAAGACAAGAGTGCTGATTGTTTCGCAGGAAATGCAGCCTTATACCGCTGCGTCAGAAATTGCCAATATAGCACGGAAGCTTCCGCAATATATACAGGAAAACGGAATGGAAATCAGGGTGCTTATGCCACGTTTTGGCACGATTAACGAGCGCCGCCACAGACTGCACGAAGTCGTTCGCCTTTCTGGAATGAACATTATTGTGGATGACGACGACTACCCACTAATTATAAAGGTAGCCTCACTGCCTGAGGCCCGCATGCAGGTTTACTTCCTGGACAACGAGGACTTCTTCAAGCGCAAGCGCATCTTTACGGATGCTGACGACCAACCATTCGAGGACAACCCCGACCGCATGGTCTTTTTCTGCAAAGGCGTTATTGAGACCGTCAAGAAATTTGGCTGGGCTCCCGACGTGGTCTTTTGCAATGGCTGGATGACGAGCCTTATTCCGCTCTACCTCAAAACGGCGTACAAGAACGAGCCGCTTTTCCAGAATGCCAAAGTAGTCTATTCGATTTACAACGGGTCTCCGGAAAAAACTTTCTCCGATGCCTTCATGGCTAAAGCCTCTATCAACAACCTGACAGAGGATGACCTGAGCGCCTATCAAAATGGTAAAGGAGTAACCCTCCACCAAGGTGCGATTAACTTTGCCGATGCCCTGATTCAGGGTAGCGAGCAAATGGAGGACAGCGTTAAGAAAGCCCTGTCTGATACCGATAAGCCCGTCCTTGAATATCAGGGTGAGGAAGGCTTCGAAGCGCCCATCAAGGAGTTCTTCGAAACCCTCGTAACAGAGGAAGTAGAGGAAAGCTAGCTTAGAAGCAATTTGCAATAACACTATTTTCAGCCCTGCTCGCCCCAAAACGGTTTAGCAGGGCTGAATTTTTTCTTCTGTATACAACGGGCCTATCTTTTTTTTACTCTTTCCATCCAGGTCACTACTTTTGCGCCTGAAAGACAAACCGGGCCCATTCATTAAAATGCTCCGGTGAGCCTGGCGTTACAAAAAGGTGGAATCACCCACGGCGCGCGAACTTCAGCAAAAAAAGAACTATGAAACGGAATATATTCTGGGGGCTGGGAGCCCTTCTCGCCATTATGCTGATCAATGCCTGCTCTGACCCTACCCTGGTAGGAGGCGGGCTGCTTGATGAAGACCGGGCAGAAGTCGGCTTCACAGATACCTTCACGCTACAGGTCGCCACCGAACTCAGCGACCCACTTATGACCTATTCTCCTTTCCCCGTTTTGCAGGCAGACCGGTTTCTGTTTGGCGATTTCCGGGACCCGGTGTTTGGGCAGGCCAAGTCGACGATCAATGTGCAGTTGGTGCCTCCGCGCACGAACAGCGCCCCTGTGTTTCACCCTAACTTTGCAGACATCACTGGCGTGGACTCGGTCGTCCTGATCCTGCCTTACACGCGTGGCGGGTTCTATGGGAAAACGGAAGGCGAAACTTTTGGCATTCGGGTTACGGAGTTGGTTGAGGTCTTTAATGAGGACCGGGAGTACTTCTCTGATCACGAAGTGGGCATTACCAGTGCACCACTGGCTGAACTCGAATTCGTCGCCACGCTCGATAGCATATCTTATACCGACTATCTGGATATTAATAATGACTTGACAGAGCCGGCAGAAGCCGACACGGTTAGCTTCCCACACCTTCGTGTCCCGCTGCCTACCGTCTGGGCCGACTCCCTGATCAGCTTTTATCTGGCGGATACGACCGTGTTCAATGAAAGCAACCGCTTTCTCGAACGCTTTCCGGGCTTTCAGCTGGAGCCCACCCTGCCCACCGCAGGCATGCTCGCTTTTACGCTGCAGTCTAATCGGGCAGGAGTGCATATTTATTACCGGGACAGCACCGATTCGCCCCGTGATTATCGGTTGGGGTTCGAGAACGACCAGCTTGATCCCATTGTGCAATTCGCGACTTTTGAGCACAACTACGAAGACACCGATGCCGAGGCGTTCCTGGAAAATGGGGGGGAGAATGACAGCCTGCTCTTTGTTCAGGGCATGGCCGGGCTGCGCTCCAGGATTAAACTTCCTGACCTTAGCGTATTTGAGGATGTTGCTATTAACCAGGCTTTCCTCGATTTTTACGTTGCCAGAGGAGAAAGCCTCGATACCGCTAACTACCCGCTTGCCCGGCAAATAGCCGTGAAAACAGAAAATGACGGAGGGGAGGAAGTGTTTATTTCGGATATGATTGTTGCCGATAATGCACAGGTATCCTTTGCCTCCGGTTTTGGAGGCGTTCCGGAATTTATCGAATCCAGGGGCGCAATCCGGTACCGTATGGCGATTTCCACTTACCTGCAGGAGGTACTGGAAGGCAGGATGTCCGATGAGTTTTACCTCATCCCTATCGAAAACAACGACCTTACTGATGCGAAGCGGTCAGAGGTAGCAGAACGGGTCCTGTTCTACGGAGCGGGGCACCCACAATTTCCTGTCACCCTGAGCGTTACTTTCACGCGGCTGTAACATTGTAAATTGGAATATCTTATCAGAAGTGATGCAGGAATCCTCAAAAGTTTGTACTTTGCGGACCCACGCCCGTTTTGGGAAAAAACAGAACTCCGGTAAAGCTCAAAACAACCACCGGATTTCCGCTTTGTTTAGGACAACACTCGCATAAAATTGAATCCTAATCCCGCTTAAATCCTAAGACCATAAATGGTTGACAAAACCTGTAGCCAGATAAATGGAATCAGAAGTGCGTTCGGCAGGCTTTGCCCGCAGCGCCCTGAGCCACGCTGAAGAATAAATATACGGTCATACTACTACGCTACCTGGTTTACCAGCAAGACACTTCTCCGGAAGTGCAAAAGTAGTCGCCCGTACACCAACACATCATAATCATTGTACAACTTTAAACCCAAAGAGCTATGTGCGGAATTGTTGCTTATATTGGTCCCCGCCAAGCAAGCCCCCTTCTCATTAACGGCCTGAAACTGCTGGAGTACCGCGGGTACGACAGTGCCGGCATTGCGGTATTGAATGGCGACCTGAAAGTCTTCAAACGCAAAGGCAAAGTTGCCGAATTAGAAGCCTTCATAGAAGGGCACGACCACAGCAGTACGGTCGGCCTTGGCCATACCCGCTGGGCCACCCACGGTGAGCCTACGGACATCAATGCCCACCCCCACCGCTCCGGCAATGGCCGGCTGGTGATGGTCCACAACGGCATCATTGAAAACTACGCTTCTCTGAAGACAGCCCTGCAAAAAGAAGGGCATGTTTTTGAGAGCCAAACCGATACAGAGGTTCTTGTGCACCTCATCGAAGAAATACAGGACCATGGCAATCTGCCACTTGAAGAGGCGGTCCGTCTGGCCCTCGACCGTGTGGTAGGCGCCTATGCTATTGTACTGATGGACCGGGAACACCCCGACAAGCTCGTCGCGGCCCGAAAAGCCAGCCCCTTGGTTATTGGCGTGGGCGACGATGAGTACTTCCTCGCTTCAGATGCGGCACCGCTCGCCGGGCACACCAAGCGGATCATTTATATGAATGACGAAGAGATTGCGGTTGTCCACCGCAATGGCGACCTGCAGATCAAGAACATCCAAAACAAAGTACAGACCCCTTTCATACAGGAATTTGACCTACAGGTGGAAGAACTGGAAAAAGGCGGGTACGAGCACTTCATGCTGAAGGAGATCCATCAGCAGCCTCAGACCCTTGCCGATTGTATGCGCGGGCGGCTGAGCCTCGAAGCCCCCTACGTCAAGCTGGGCGGCGTTGATGAATACGAAAAAACCATCTCCAATGCCAAGCGCTTCATCATTGCCGCCTGTGGTACGTCCTGGCACGCCGGGCTGATTGGCGAGTACCTCTTCGAGGACCTCGCACGCATACCGGTAGAGGTGGAGTACGCTTCAGAATTGCGCTACCGCAACCCTATCATTCAGGAAGGCGACGTGGTCATCGCCCTTTCTCAGTCCGGAGAAACCGCAGACACCCTGGCTGCTCTTGAGCTGGCCAAAGACAAGGGCGCGATGATTTATGGTGTGGTCAATGCCGTGGGCTCTTCCATCGCCCGGCTCACGGATGCCGGTTCCTACATCCATGCCGGGCCGGAAATCGGAGTAGCATCCACCAAAGCTTTTACCGGTCAGGTGGCACTCCTGACGATGATGGCCATCAGCCTGGGCTACAAGAGAGGCCGCATCCCCAACTCCTATTTTCATAAATTAATCAGCGAATTGCACAATATTCCTGCAAAAATTGAGCGGGCATTACAGTGCGAAGAGCAAATTAAGTATATTGCAAATGAAATAAAAGATCGCCAAAACGCCCTTTACCTCGGCAGAGGTTTCAACTTCCCCGTTGCACTGGAAGGCGCCCTTAAGCTTAAGGAGATTTCCTACATCCACGCAGAAGGCTATCCGGCAGCAGAAATGAAGCATGGCCCTATTGCCCTGATCGACGAGGAAATGCCGGTCATCGTCATTGCGACCAACCGGAGCGCCTACGATAAGGTAGTCAGCAACATTCAGGAAGTGAAAGCCCGTAAAGGCATGGTCATCGCCGTCGTCACCGAAGGCGAAAAAACCATTAGCGAAATGGCGGACTATACTATTGAAATACCAGATACGGAAGAGCCGCTGACGCCGTTGCTTTCCGTTATCCCGCTGCAGTTGCTTTCTTACCACATTGCCGTCATGCGCGGCTGTAATGTGGATCAGCCACGAAACCTGGCGAAGTCTGTAACTGTTGAGTAAAACAACGTCAACGAATTTTTATGAACGATCCGAACAAAATCGGGATGGAGTATAACTCTAACCGAGAGCACCTCATCATCCCGGAATACGGGCGTAATGTGC
>JANSXW010000402.1 GCA_024742755.1 bacterium
CCCAGGATGACATCAAACAGGAGCTGTCCGACCCTGTACCAAGGAAATACCGCTTCCGACCCCGCGATCGCCATCGACCCGGAATTCGCCTTACACCAGGCCCCGGCGTGAAAGACGAAGACGAGCCCGACTTTGCTGGATCAGCGGAGGATGAGCTGGGATCGGATGGGTCTTCGCACAAAGATGACGAGAAACCTGACGACCTTGACGAGCCCATGGGCGACGACGAAGAGGAGATCCCTCCCCCTCCGCCACCGCCCCCGGCTCCTCCTGCGCCGCCTGTCCCGGTAGAACCGGAGACTCGCGTGGTGTCGCACGCAGGCGTCGGTTCTGGCGAAGCTGTGCCAACTCCTCCTCCTCCTCCCGCTCCCATTGCGGCAGGCATTACAACGGCTGAGGATCCGTTTGAGGAAGAGGACGTGGCCATCAATACTCGTGTCCCTGACACCGAGTCCGAGCTGGAGGGTGAGTCCGACCAGCCCAAGGCCAGGAGGACATCTCGTGGTCGGGTCCCCGCGCCCGAAAAAGGGCAGGGGGGCGTTCAGGTCCCGCCTAGCGGGCAACCCAGCTCTAAGAGCATGGCCCAGCCTGCCCGTCCATCCCCGGTCCCCGCGAGAAGCGGTGTGGAAGGTGGGGAGAGAAGGGGCAGAACCAAGGGTTTCTACACCCAGAAGGACCCTTTTACCGGCGAGGACGCGACTCCCCGAGTTCGTCTTCGATCGGGCGGTCCCGGAACTCCTGCGTCCCCACCACGGGATGCCACCGGTTCCTTGGGCGGCCATGGCGGCTATGACCCGCGCGATGACGATAACGATGAGTGGGAGCTTCCCCCGGGCGTGCCTCGGACCACTCGTGCGGCCAATGAGTCACGGCCTCACCGAGATGACGATCGGTCAAGGACCGCGCTTGGAGCCCGCGAGGATCGTCGCGGCCCTAAGGGTGATGGGAAGGGTCGAGGAAAACATCGACATGGCAAAGGTGGACGCGAGGATCCTGGCCCGCCCCGACAAAGGGATGATCGTGGCAGGGATACCCGCGGAGGCAGACGCGATGATCGCCGACCTCCTCCACGTCATGAGGAGCCATCTGAGAGGCGCGGTCCGGGGCGAGATGAGCGCCGCGGACGTGATGACCCGGCTGATGACCGTCGCGATCGCCACCGGGACCGGCGCAGGGATGACCGA
>JANSXW010000281.1 GCA_024742755.1 bacterium
GGTGCCACAGGGTTATGGTGCCGGTATTGGCACGGTGGGCGACTACTACGAGCAGGGCAACTGGTACCGGGGCGGTGCTCAGCAGATGCTCTTTACCTCCTGGTTGTACTGGGTTCAGAATGGCCGTATCCGCCCGATGTTCCCTCAGGATGCGACGCAGGAAGAGCTCATCCGAATGTCGCGCTTCTTCGACCTTGTGCCTGACCCACCGGATGTAGACTGGAAAGAGGCTTTTAAGCACCTGCCGGTAAAGGACATCATCGAAAACGTGGACGGGCCCAGGGGCGTCTACACCGATATGATACAGCGCAAGCCCAATGACCCGGCCTGGTTCGAGGGCGGCTTGTACCACGATACGATGGGCTTTGGCGTGCCCAGTTTTTGGTTTACCTCCTGGTATGATGTGTCCATCAGCCCTAACCTCGCCCTGTTCAACCACGTGCGTGAAAATCCGGAGGTCGGAGACGATCAGTATCTGGTCATCGCCCCCGTGCTGCACTGTGCCTACACCCGCGCCACCGAAAACACGATTGTGGGAGAACGCAGTGTAGGCGATGCCCGCCTCAACTACGACGAGCTGGTCTACGGTTGGTTCGACTACTGGCTGAAAGGAGATGAAAGCAAGGACCCGGCCCAAATGCCAAGGGTGCGCTACTACACCATGGGCAGCAACCAATGGCAAACCGCTGAAACCTGGCCCCCTCAATCGGCGGAAATGACTACCTTCTACCTCGACAGTGAGGGACAGGCCAACAGCCTCTTCGGCAACGGTGTGCTGACTACCCAAATGCCCGATGCAGCGGATCAGCCCGATGCCTTCACTTACGACCCAATGAACCCGGTGCCCAGCGTAGGCGGCAACGTTTGCTGTACCGGTGGTGCCATAGACGGCGGTGCCTTCGATCAGCAGGAACTGGAAGCCCGGCAGGATATCCTGGTCTATACCACCCCGCCCCTGGAAGAAGGCGTGGAAATCAGCGGCTTTATTGAGACCACCCTCTACGTCTCTTCTGATGCCAAAGACACCGATTTCACAGTAAAGCTCATCGATGTGTATCCGGACGGGCGGGCTTACAATCTGGACGAGACCATTCAACGCGTGCGCTACCGGGAGGGCTACGACAAGGAAGTTTTCATGGAGGAGGGGGAAGTGTACAAAGTCGACCTCACGCCTATGTCCACCAGCAACTACTTTGAGAAAGGGCACCGCATCCGCATTGAGGTATCGAGCAGCAACTTCCCGCGTTTTACCCGCAACCTCAACACCGGTGGCAACAACTGGGACGAGACCGAAGGCGTCAAAGCCCGCAATCAGGTACACCACTCTGCGCAGTACCCCTCACAGGTACGTCTGCCGATCGTGCGGTAGCACCTGAAGCCGGTTCAACTTTAGCCCCCCAATGCCCTGATCAGCTGATTTTTCCAGATCAGGGCATTGGGGGATTACTGCCGTCCCTCTGCCGATAATTCATTTAATGTCTGTTTAAATATACCATGTTTCCTACCTTTGCGTTCCTTTACAGGAAAGACAAACTTTAGCGTTGGATAACATGAACATCGTGAAAACATATACCTGGGCCGCACTGGCCTTCGCCATCCTTTGCACCACCACTGCTCATGCTCAAAAGGGCTGGGAAGCCGGTGGCTGGATCGGCAGTTCCTTCTACCTTGGGGATTTGAATACCGACTATGACTTCAGCAACCCCGGGCTGGCGGGCGGACTGATTGCCCGCTACAACTTTAACAAGCGGCTGTGCTTTAAGGCTTCCGCCAATTTTGCACAGGTCTCGGCCTCCGATGCAGACTCCCCAAATGCTTTTGAAAGGGCACGCAACCTGAGTTTCGAAAGCAACATCATCGATGGGACCTTTCAGTTCGAGTTCAATTTCCTGCCTTACAAGCACGGTGACCCGGACGAATTCTTCACGCCGTACCTGTTTGCCGGCTTCAATGTTTTCCACTTCAATCCCATGACCGAGTATCAGGGAGAAATGGTAGAGCTCCGCCCGCTGGGCACTGAGGGGCAGTTCAAAGGTGAGGAATACTACAGTGTGAGCGGCGGCCTGGCTTATGGCTTCGGCCTCAAGGTAGACCTCAGCTATGAGTGGAGCCTGAACTTGGAGCTGAATGCCCGCACCCTCTTCACCGATTACCTGGATGATGTCAGCACCGTTTATGCCGATAAAGACGATATTCTCCAACTCCGCAATGAGCTCGCGGTTGCCTTGTCCGACCGCTCCATCGAAGTGGAGGGCGCGCCCAACAGCCAAATTGGCCGGGAAGGCACACAGCGGGGCAACAGCAACAACAACGACACCTTCATCACACTGGGGATAGGCTTGCTGTACTACTTTGGGGATGTACGGTGCCCGGAGTATAGCCGGTAGAGGGCAAAACCCCTTCACTGCTTGTCAAAGGCAAGCGGCGAGCCAGCCTAAAGAATCACTAACCGCTTCACCCCCAGAAGCGCACCATCCCTGGTAATTGCCTGCACCCAGTACATGCCAGGTGTAAGCTGCTCCAGGTTAATGGCATAACGCCCGGCTCCTCCTGATGATTTTTGGGCTAAAGCCAATTGGCCTGTACCATCGAAAAGCCTCACTATCGCAGGCTCGCCCGAAGGGAGCTCAACATAAACTTTTTGAGCCGTGGGGTTTGGAAAAAGCCTCCATGCTTGAGCCGAAATATCATTTAGCCCACTCGCTAATTTAACCTCAAAACTGAAGCTTGCAATACACCCATTTGCATCCGTAACGGTAAGGCTATAAACCCCGGGCTCAAGCGTTGACAAGGAAGGCCCGGTGTGGCCGTTGTCCCATTCGTAGGCATAAGGCGGTGTACCACCAATAAGACTGTCTAAAGTAATACTGCCCAAGCTACTCTCGGTTGCAGGTTCTATTGTGGCAAAAGCGTTAATTGAATCTAAGGCTGGCACTTCAAAGAACAGGGTGTCCTGGCATAGGGAACTGTCCGTTACAATCGCTGCATATGGGCCTGACAAGAGCTGTGCGCTTGATGCCATCAGCTGGCCGGCGGTGTCAATGACCTGATAGGAAAAGGGCGCAATACCTGACGCTGTCAGTACCACTTCGCCATTGGCTTCCCCAGGGCACACCGGAGGCAGGACTTCCTATGCGGCCAGGCCTAGTTTCGGCTGCTCGAAGGCCCCAAGGTCAACCGCCCCGTCTTGTATCCGCGGTGCCCCCAACAAATCCGTGGTCAGGTTGAAGGCCTGAACGATAGAGTCCAGCCCGGCATCAATCGCTGGTGAGCAGGAGGACAGCCGGAAATCCCCACCATCAATATCTATAATTTCTGAATCTGTAGCTAAAATCACCCCTTCTCCGCAGGCCTCATCGCCGCCGGGCATA
>JANSXW010000433.1 GCA_024742755.1 bacterium
AGGTCGCCATAGCGGAATATCAACGCTTGTCAGTCTTCAAAAATCATCAACAGTGCCACCAATTATTAGGGTAAATATAAGTCATTTGTTTTATTATAGAGTTAGAAATTTTAAAGAGATAGAAATATTGCAAGATGAATTATCGGCAATTGTTAGAAGCGATAATTTACACGAAAGCAAGAAACTAATTTATAAAATATATGAGACCGCCACTGACGAACCACATAGTTTCTTATATATTAACCTTTTAGAAAAGAACCCAGATAAAATGTTTATGAAACAGTTTTCACATTATTTAAGAATATCTGATAAATAATATTTAAAGATATATCCTATATAATCTTATACAATGCCGAGAAAAGAAATAGACTATTCAAATACTCACTTTTATAAAATTGTTTGCAAGGACTTAAACATCAAAGACTGTTATGTTGGACATACTACAAATTTTGTTAAACGAAAATGTGCTCATAAAAATAATATTGAGAAAGAAAACGGTAAAAACTACAATCAATATGTATATCGATTTATTCGTGAAAATGGAGGATGGATTAATTTTGAAATGGTTTTAATAACTAATTTGAAATGTGAAAGCCGTTTAGAAGCATCAATGAAAGAAAGAAAATATAAAGAACAACTAAAAGCGACTTTAAATCAAATAAATCCAATAGCTACAGATGAAGACAGATTAGAGCAAGCAGAAAAGTATAGTGAATGGAAAAAGGAAGACAGAAGACAAAATCCAGACAAATACAAAGAAAGAGACAAAGCAAAATACGAAAACTTTAGTGATAAAATGAAAGAAAAAGCAAGAGAAAGATACTGGTTGAAAAAGGATGAAATTAATGAAGCGAGGAAAGACAAATATCATAATCACGGAGGGAAGGAGAACAACTCAATACATTGTAAAAAATATAGAGAAGAACATAAGGAAGAAGTAAAGCTAATGATGAAAAACTGGTATAATAATACGAAAGAAGAAATTGTTTGTGAATGTGGTCAAAAG
>JANSXW010000341.1 GCA_024742755.1 bacterium
CCGTCGTCCTACATCAATTATTTAGATGCTAATAATCTTTATGGTCTGGCAATGTGTAAGAAACTACCATACAAGAAAATAAGATTTGTAAAAGATAATTTCTCAGAAGAAGACATTAAATATTACAATAGTGATTACAGTAGCAAAGGATATATTTTAGATGTTGATTTAGAATATCCGAAAGAATGCCACGACAAACATACTGATTACCCATTAGCACCAGAAATTATGAGTGTATCAGCAGATATGCTTAGTGATTATCAGAAAGAAACCTACAAAGCATATCATTTTAACAATGCTCCAAAAGATGAGAAAACAAACAAGTTAATACTAAATGTTATGGATAAACAAAATTATGTTTTACATATTGACATTTTAAAGTTCTATTTGAAACAAGGACTTAAAATCAAGAAAATAAACAGAGTAATAGAATTTAGACACAAGCAATGGTTGAAACCGTGGATTGACTTTAACACAGAGAAGCGAAAGAACGCTACAAGCGACTTTGAGAAAGATATGTACAAGTTAATGAATAACGCGGTTTATGGAAAAACTATGGAAAATGTTAGAGAACACATTGACTTTGAACTGGTTGACACACCTGAGCGCTACCAAAAATGCGTGAATAATCCTAATTTCAAATACAGACATATCATAAATGAAAATCTCATAGGAGTTGAAAAGGCGAAAAGCGTAGTGAAATTAAATAAACCAATATATGTAGGTATGAGTATTTTAGACTTATCCAAGAAACATATGTATTCTTTCTATTATGATATTATGAAACTGAAATATGGAAATGATATAAGAATGTTATATACCGATACTGACAGTTTTGTATTACATATTAAAACCGAAGATTTATATGATGACTTTAATGACATTAAGGATTTTATGGATTTTAGCGGTTATGACCCTAAACATAAATGTTATGATAAAACAAATAAGAAGAAACTTGGTTGCTTTAAGGATGAAGCCGACGGCAAGATTATAACAAACTTTATAGCATTGAAACCGAAATCATACTGTTTTAAAATTCATAATGAGACAAAAGAAGAGAAAAAGAGCAAGGGAATAGTTAAACATAAAGTGAAGAAGGAACTGTCATATAATTCTTATGATGACACACTCAAAAACAATAATTGCGACACTATAACATTCAACAGCATAAGAAGTAAAGCCCATCAAATATACAGCATCCAACAAACAAAACAATCGCTTAGCGCCTATGAGAATAAACGCTTTTACATAGACAGTATTAATTCATTGCCATACGGACACTATCTTTGCTTTAAAGAGTAGATTACCTATATAGATAGATGGATAAAAAAGGACAAACTGATTATTCAAAAGGTAAAATTTATAGCATCAGAAACAACATTGATAATGATATATATGTTGGTTCAACAGTGAGACCACTATATAAAAGATTTGATGCACATAGAAGTTGTGCAAGACAAAACAAATTTCAATGTTTAAAACTTCATAGTAAAATGAAGGAACTTGGTATGGATAATTTTTCTATAGAACTGGTTGAAGAATGCCCGTGTGAAAATGTAGAGCAATTGAAACGCAGAGAAGGGCAAGTCATTAGAGAAATAGCAACATTGAATATGTGTATTGCTGGACGTAGCAAACAAGAATACGACAAAGAATATAGAGAAAATAACAAGGATAAAAAACATCAACAATACAGAAACTACTATGAACAAAACACTGACAAAGTCAAGCAACAAATCAATGCGTGGGCGTCAAGACCTTATGTGTGTGAATGTGGTGAGACAATAAGACGAGACAGTTTAAACAAACTTTTTAAAATCAACCAAGCACA
>JANSXW010000266.1 GCA_024742755.1 bacterium
CCAGGAAAGGAAAAGCGCTTCGCTGATCTGTTTTTCTAAGCCTAGCCCCACCGACCAATGCGGCAGGAGCCGATCTCTCACTTCGTAAAAACCGGGTGAAGAAACTCTATGAAAATCCCCCCCCTTTATCTCCGTTACACCCCCACCCAGCCGAAGGCTGAAGTAGGTCTGCCCGTGCAGGGCACTTGCGCTGAGCAGTAGGAGTAAGGCAGTAAAGGTGCATTTGAAGTAGTATTTCATGGCTATATTTTTTAGCCCTCCTAATTTCCGAAATTACTCCTTCCCCTTGAAAAGAGCGTGCAAAGATGCATTACCGTTCTTTATGGAAATCAGGAGGGCAGTTTTAACTTTATGTGCTAAACATTCCGCTATCTGTTAGGCATTACTTTTTGCGTACCTAACCATTTCCCATTTTCATCAAAGTATTGCAACATTAGCATGCCGTATCGGCTGGGGAGACCTTCATCCCTTATATCTTTGAAGAGCCCATCATAAACCAGCCTTCCCATGATGTCGTAACCTTTAATCCAGTGCACTGATTGCTGTGGTAGATTTTGATCTATGGTGAGCCGGGTTTTATCCAGGCGCTGTTCGGCAATACTCTCAGGTTGCCCTTCATTATTGTGCATCAATGGCTGCAGGCTATCATAGTATTCCCAACAAGTGGGGTCATCTCCGTCACAGTCAATTAACCTCACTGTAACAGTCTGATTGTACGCGGGTCCTACTGTAGGAGAATATATGTCAATTTCAAAGAATTGAGGGTAATAAGGGTAATTATCAAATTGAGTTACGTACAAGCAATTGCCTTCAAATAAGTTCGTCCCAGACTCGCCATTAGCCGTCCAGTTCGCATCTCCTGGAATATACCACCTGTACGTAGCATTAGGAATCCCTCCATTAATGCACAACAACATGACATTGTTTTCTTCACAAACAATAGTATTTCCAGTGATAGTGTATGGACAGATAGGTGTATTACCCACACAGATTTCATTCCACGCTCTAGCGATCGATGTGTATTCCTCCGAACATAAACTATGTTGCAATTCAACTACGCCTAAAACCGCATCTTTAAGGTCGCTGTAATCGCTTAATGAGGAATTCGCTGCCAGGGCATCCATGATATAGCCTAAAACCGTTTCCATGCCCAGCGAGTTGATACCCAGAGCGGGGTCTCCTTCACTGACTAAGAAAAACCAATGGCTAAGTGGAGTGGACCTCGTGTGTTGTTGAAGTAAATTTTCAACATCAGAAAAGCAATTAAATTCGGGGTTGGCTAAGTCCCTGTTTATTACTGTAGCTGCAGCTGGCTCATCATCTCCCATCACCCAATCGACTGAGCCTTGTATAACGGACTCGACATAGGTACCAAACATATCTGCGATGCCTTCGTGCAGGGATTCATTTCCTGCATTTGTATATTCCAGCGACTCCCCAAACATATAGCAATGACCTAGTTCGTGGGCAACGATATCGAAAATAGCCATAGTTGACCCTCCTGTGAAGCCTAAAGCTATAAAAGAACTAAAATCAGTGGATTCACGGTAAGCTATTGCGCCATCATCCAATTCATCCACAGCAACCCGGACCGTACCAAAATCTATTTCTAAAGAGGAGGCGAAAACTTTTACGCATTCCGTCGTTGCAAAATGAGCTTGATAAACATGAGGAGAGGCTGTAGTCCCGTCCCACTGAAGGAGGTTAGTTGACGGTATAAAGGCGTCAGGCCATTCACTGAGATTAATGCTCAAGGGTCTTTCCTGCATATTTCCACCAAAATCATAAGTTCTTACCTCCGAATCCAGGTTTTCGCTAATTAGCCGGGTTGCTGATCCGTCAAATGAATCATCCAAATCATTGGTATTCCCGGGAAGTTGCCCATATCCGGGTGTTTCCATGGGAGCAACCAAATTCATTGATCCGTCGGTTACATTAAGTACCGTCCCATTTTTGGCATCTACCCATGCCCTTTTGCTTTCGCCATCAACAATATAGTTAATATCCCAGGCCAGATGGTAGGCACAGTCATTAAGAAGATTGGGCCAGATGCTCAAATTGGTATCTAAAACAGACAGGCTTGCCTGAGGTTGGGCTACATAGTAATTCCCCAGAGTATTTGCCACTGAAATCGAGTTCAATAGAATAGGGTCTGTTGAGTGTGCCTCTGTTGCAACAAATGGGAAAAGCATTTTCACTTCCAGGCAGGGATTATCAGGGCCTGTACCTGGCCCAGCCAGGGCAGCAATCGTGAATCCTCCCCCTTCAACCAGAATGTTCTTATAATATTGTTGATAACGGTAATAACTGATCCCATCATCGCCCCGGCTCTTTTGTGTTTTTACTAGCTGAAAACTATAATCACTATTCAGCCCCATCATACTGCTGATGCTATCCACACCTCCCAGCTCGTGCCAGTGGTCAGCTCTAATTATCATCCGGCCACTTGGATAAATGGTATCAGAAATATACTCCATTGTTTCTAATGCCCCAGTATCAAAAAATCCATTGTAGCTATCACAGGTAGACCAAGCTCTGTAGCTATTTGTTTCGCCCTCTTTTTGAGCATAGGAAGGATTGGTCAGGACAAACAAGAGCACTGTCGCAAACAGAAACTTAAGAACGCTGTGTGTGTGTGTGTGTGTGTGTGTGTCCTCCTTCGCCGATTGGCTTCGGCGGATGTAATGTGTATGTGACTTCTGTAATAACAGCGCCACGCGAAAGATTAAGCAAGTTCATTGTTCAGTGTTTAAAACTTGAGAGATTAGAATAAGCGCTTATCCTATTGTCACCCTAAAGATAAGAAGGCTCCGGAAACTTTTTTGTGACACTTTCCCCGAAAAAAGACAGGGCAGATATTCACTTATTGCACCTGAAAAAACAAATACGCCCTTCATA
The DNA here is from genome assembly GCA_024742755.1 of bacterium. Lineage (GTDB taxonomy): Bacteria > Bacteroidota > Bacteroidia > Chitinophagales > Saprospiraceae > Phaeodactylibacter. The sequence goes on from JANSXW010000266.1 coordinate 2,899, forward strand.
ACCAGGTCTGTAGCTACGACTAAAATGCTGCTCAGGCAGCGCTCGCCTGTGTACCCGCACGAAAAAAAACGGCTTTTTACCCCACCACGCCCTCATCACTCACCAAAATCCAGTTCCCGTGGACGTCCAGAGAAATGGCGCCAGGCAATACCATCTGTCCAGCTGGCCGTCAGCGTATACAAAATAAGCCTTCAAAACCGCAGCTCCATCCCTCTGCGCCCTTTTCCAGACCACGGCGCCTTGAACTGAAGGATCAGCGTAAGGTTGAGCTCATTGATGGGGCGGAGCATTTCCCGGTCCCTGTTCCTCAGCCCCAGGCCATAATGTAGGACAGCTCTACCCTATACCTTTTGTAGTGTGCGTAACAAATTACACTTTTTGAATAGCCTCGCAGCATTTGCTGTTTGCCTTTCCTGGATAAGCTGGAGCAGAGCGGGAAGCTCTGCCCCAGCAGCCATAGCGCTTAAGTACAGAGAGTTGCCTTTCTGTTTTGTGCAATTCGTTATGAACACCTTTTGTACCAATAGGCGAGCGACAGGTACGAGGTGTACCCGAGATAACGGTGATGGGGAGCGTTGCCCCCAAGGTTCCTGCATTTTCCGCGTCCATGTCAGTTCAGTATCAGACGCCAAAGGTTCTCTTCATACCATCGTGCCAAAAGTTCTAAATCTTAAAAAAATATACTTTTTAAAGATTCTATTCATATTTCACTATGTTTGTAATATGATTGAACGAATACTTGCAGAACGAATAAGCGGAAAAGCCGGGAGAGGAAAGGCGATTATTATAATTGGGCCCCGGCAGGTTGGTAAAACGACATTGATCAAAAAGTTGCTCAGGAACGAGCGATATCATTTTTTTGATGGTGACGACCCACGTATCAGAACATTATTGGACACCCCAAACACGGATCAAATCCGTGCCTTTATCGGCGATCACAAGGTTGTATTTATTGATGAAGCACAGCGGATCAACAATATAGGCCTAACAATGAAAATAATAATTGATCAGCTAAAGGATGTTCAATTATGGATTAGCGGCTCCTCTTCCTTTTCACTGTTCAATGAGCTCAATGAACCACTTACCGGGAGGAAATGGGAATACGAACTATTTCCAATAAGCTGGGAAGAATTTGAGCATCATGTAGGGTTTATTGAAGCCGATCAGCAATTAGAAAGAAGATTGGTATACGGCATGTACCCAGACGTCCTCAACAATCCTAATGAAGAGCCGGAAATTTTGGGAAATCTGGTTAGCAGTTATTTATACAAAGATGTTTTGTCTTACGCTGGAATAAGAAAACCTCAGGTATTGGATAAGCTGATTCAGGCATTGGCTTTACAAATCGG
>JANSXW010000084.1 GCA_024742755.1 bacterium
ATAGCCCGACCTGCACGGACACGTATTTATCGGGCTGTGATTTGTGCTCAAGCAGCAGGCAAAAGTACAGATGCTGCTGCTCTTCCTCTTGTAGGAGGCGGCAGCGGTAGATGACATCGGCTTTGAATTCTCTTAGGTTGGCTGAATGCTAAGGCTGCTTTCCAGCTTCAGGCTCCCGAGGTCGGTAATGCGGGCAATGTCCGGATAGAAGTGCTCAATATACTGCTTTGCTACTTCCGGCTTGCTCATAGCGTGGCGGAAAAAGCGGTCATCGGGTTGATGTATTTTGGGTCTTGAGGGCATGGTACAGAGATTAAGCAAACTAAAGATACAGAACCTTGCAATAAAACCCAAAATAATTTAAACAAATAAATTTAATTAGCCCGGTCGTACAGGAATTAACTGTTTCGTTTTTTAAGTGCGCCGGGTAGACAGGTCCTCCGAAGTCTTTTGTTCGTTTTTTTCAGGTTATTAGGCATGCGACTCGCTCTTTGAGTAGGTGAAGGTGACGAGAAGCTGTTGCAGCCAAGCTCTTCTGCCCGGGCTTATCCCCCGGTCAACTGCCCGACCAACCGGTCCAGCTTCCGCTCATCTTCTTTACTCAGCGGGATATCTGCCAGTAAATCCTGGAGGACATAATTTCTTAGCACAGCAGCATCTCCCTGTGATTTGATGGATAGAAAAGTGGTCACCGTCTCCATACTCAACTCTGTGAAATCTGAAAGCTCTGTAGCGGGCCAGTCGGGGAAACGAACGGCGGTTTTGAGCAGGTTGAAGATGCTCTTCTTGTATACACCTTTATTTAAGCCCTTCTCTAGTCCTTTTTCCAGACCTTCCTCCCGGCCCATTTCCAGTAATTGCTCTAATGTGCTCATAACATTCGGTTTTGTAGTGAATTCAGTATTTTTCAGTTGCTCCAAAAATCGCTTGGGAGACCGCTCGGCTACGCCCAAAATGTAGGTGATAATGGCTAATGCCTGACCATTATCTTCTGTACCTTCAAAGATAACCTCTATATACTCAAAGATCAAGTCCGGCTTGTGCCGCAGCGCCATCGACAGTACTGCGGAGCGAAAGTAGCTTAGGTCCAGATTCAGCAATTCTTCCGGGGGCAATCGGTGGGCATCTTCAAACAGGAAATGAAAATCAGGCAGATAGGACTTCAAAACTTCATAGCCAGGGTGCCCCTTAAAGATTTCCCGGATGCGTTTGGGCTGCCAGGTTGCTTTCCCATTGTAAAACAGCAGGGGCAGCACAGGCTCTAATGGCTCCCTTTTAGCCTTCACTTGCTCACGCAGGAGCAGAAAAATGTACAGCCCTATTTGTACGGCAACGTGCTCGTCCGGCTCCGATTTATGCTCGAAGAGCAGACAGAAATGAAAATGCGCTCCACTTTCGCCTTTCAGTTGGCACCGGTACACGACATCCGCGCTGAACAGCTTCAAATTAGGGCGCAGGGACTGTACTTTCTGCTGCTGAAGCGTACTGAGGTCCGCAATAGCCGCAATTTGCGGATAGAAATGCTGAAGGTAGACCTTGACCACTTCCGGGTCGCTCATAGCCGACTTGAAAAAGCGGTCGTCCGGTTGATGTATTTTGGGTCTTGAGGGCATAATTATACAGAGTATGCGTCTGCCCCTAAATATACAAAATATCTTTAAAATTAAAAACAACAAACAAAAACAACACTACATCTTTTTCTCCACCCCGAATACCGCAGCGCGGCGCTCCCCCGATTCGACACGCATCAGGCCTTCTCCATTATTGAAGGCATCGATATTGCAGGTCATCGGCTCGATGGCCAGGCAGGTACGGTGCGGAGGCGTGAAAAGCTGCACGAAAGGGAACCCCCTCTCCCCCACTTCCTGCCAGTAACGGAGCTGCTGATCGGCATGCGTAAGGACAATTTCAATACGCCCTTCCTGCTGCTGCAGGGCGAAGCAGTTATCCAGCACTTCGCTGCCGATACGGCGGGGTTGTGAAAAAGTGGTGTACTCGTAGCGTTTGCCCGTGGGGATCATCGCCGCATTCACACCTATCATCTCACAGGGAGGAAGGTGCAGATGATGGTTGGCAAGATCCTCCGAAAGCCGGAAGTAAGGGTGCCAGCCCATGCCGAAGGGCAGTGCAGAAACGCCGGTATTTTCTACAGATAACTCGACCTCCAATGCGCCGGCCCGGAGGGTAAAAACGGCATCAAACCGGAAGGGGAAAGGATAATACTCCAATGCCCCGTCATAATCAAACCGGCAACGGACCTGAGCATAATCTGCCGTAGCTTCTGAGCCCGCCACTTCCATCTCCTGCTCGGTCCCGAAGCCATGCAGCGCGTTGTTGGTGGGCACGTCATTGACTGGAAACTCATAATTCTGCCCCTCCCATTCGTACTGCCCGTTTTTGAGGCGGTTCGGAAAAGGATAAAGCAGTACATTCTTTGCCCAGCGGTTGATGCCCATCTCACGGGGCGTTTGGTAGGTATCCAGCACTGCCTGCCCGTGCAGTTGCAGGCCAATCACACAGGCGCCAAATGCCGGCACCAATTTTAACTGATGCGCCCCGGTAGTATCTGATAGCAGGTACGCTTCGTAGTCTCCAAAAGCTTCGGTCTTAATCTGAAACATGCTTCCTGTTTTTTGTCAATTACTGGCCTTCTGTTTCATTTAGCAGGCGCAGCAGCACCCCGTTGGTCCAGCCAAAGCCGTCTTGCACCGGGTACTCGCCACCGCCAGCTTCCAGTCCCATGTCTTCCACATTATACTTTTCCACCATTTTGCCGGTATTTTCGTACACTTTGACATTCAGGGCCACCCAGTTGTCGCGTACGCGCTGCGCCAGTTCGTCCTCTCCGTAGTTGCGCAGGCCCTTAATGCTCATCCATTGCAGAGGAGCCCAGCCGTTGGGGGCATCCCATTGCTGCCCATTGTGGGTAAGGGTGGAAACGAGCCCGCCATCGCCAAGGAAATCCCGCTCCAGCACACCGGCTACGTAAGCGGCCTGCTGAGGTGAAGCGATGTTGAAAAACAGCGGATACACGGCAGCCAGAGACCGCTGCCCCGTGAAGGCTTCCTCCACAAAATTGTAGTCCTGATAGAAGCTTTCCTGCTCATCCCAGAGGTACTTTTGGATGGCGGCGCGGCGCTGATCTGCTTTTTCCTCGTACAGCGCTGCCCGATCGGTCATACCATTCAGAGCGTTGGCTTTGGACAGGATGAGCTCCAGGTTGTAAAGCAGGGCATTCAGGTCTACCGGAATGATCTGCGTGGTCTGAACGGTTTCCAGGCGCTCAGGGTCAGCAAACCAGCGGCTGCTGAAATCCCAGCCGGATTCGCAGGCAGAGCGAAGGTCCCGGTAAACTTGTTCGGCAGGGCGGCCTTCTGCTTTCTCCGCCGTTTCAATATCATCGCGGTGCATCTCTTCCCGGGGATAATCGCCTTCGTCCCAATAACGGTTGAGGATTTCGCCTTCCGGCAAACGGACTACATGCTTTACGGCCGGGTTTTCGGCACTTACCTGCTCCTCCCCATTCATCCAAAAGGCATATTCTTTTTCCAGTTGTGGAAGATAACGCAGGTAGACCGCCTGCTGATCTGTAGACTCGAGTTCAGACTGTGCCAGCAGGTCAACCATAGCGGCAAAGAAAGGTGGCTGGGAACGGGTCAGGAAATAATCGCGGTTGCCATTGGGAATGAAGCCCACCGTATCAATGAGGTAGGCAAAGTTGTCCAGCATATTGCGGATCATATCCGTTTTGCCGGCAACTTCCAGCCCCAGCATCGTGAAGTAGCTGTCCCAGTAATAAATTTCTCCAAAGCGGCCGCCGGGCACTACATAGGCATTAGGCAATGGGATGAGCGAGCCCATCGTGCTTTGGTTGTCAGGCTCACGGGTCAGCACCGGCCAAAGGGCGTTGATGTGCGCTGCCGGGCTGCGGGAAGGGTCGGAGGTAAAGCCTGAGGCGTAATTTTTGGGCAGTTCAAAATGCTCCAGCACGAAAGCCCTGAGCTGAAACTCCGGTTCCTCTTTCATCGCTTCATAGGCTGCCAGGATCTCCTCCGCAGGCTGCTTAGGCGTACAGTCCACAAAGGTTTTTCCATCGGGGAAGACCTTCGCCATTTGAACGTCGACAAACAATTGCCCCCAGCGCTCTGCGGGCGGCAGGAAAGGATGGGCCTCAGCAGCCGGCTGTGGGGGATTCTGTTCCGCACCTGCCTGTGCGTTTTCGGTTTGGCAGGCTGCCAGTGCCAGTAAAGTACTTAGTGCGGCCAATAGGTATGATTTTTTCATAGGTGGCGGTGGTTTAGGTTTAGTCCCGGTGTGGGTGCTCAATCAGTTCTTCCTGCTCTGTTTTGGTCACCACGGGCATGCCCAGGCGGTCGGCCAGTACGTACAGGATAATTGCGGCAACAATGATGAGCCATAGCCAGTCCCAGCGGGACAGTAAACGTCGTTTTTTAGGTTGTTCTTCAGACATAGTCGAATCAGAATTCCATCCGCAGGCGGAGGTTGATCCGCCGGGAAGTGAGGTAATTCGGTATTGCGTATTGCTGGTTAAAGATAGTTTTTATCCAGGTATTGCCGGCCTGATTCCGGACCTGCATCAGGTTGAAGACTTCCAGGCTTAGCCAGGTATTGCGGGTAAAACTGAGGAAGTGGCTGGGGTTTTTCCGGCGCCTTTCCTCATCAAACAGCTGCAGGCTAAAGCCAATATCCACGCGGTGATAGGGCGAGAAGCGATAGGTATTTCGGAATACTTCGTTGTTGCCCTGCAGGCCAAATGGCAGGCCGGTGCCTACGGTCAGGTTGAGGTGCATGCGGAAGTTCTCGCTGTTGGGCAGGTAGTCCTGGAACAGCATCGACAGGTTCATAAACTGATCAGTGGGGCGGGGCACATCCTCTACCGGCTGCCCTTCCGTCTGCCCGACTTCGCGGATGAGGTGCTGCACACCGTTGAGGCTTTCGCGCGCCCGCAGGAAGGAGAGGTTGATCCAGGACTCTGCCCCGGGCACAAATTCGCCATTCAGGCGCAGGTCGATGCCCGTAACGTAGCCCGTAGCATCATTCTGGCCGGAATACCGGATGCGGACATTCTCAATCTCATAGGAAACAACGTCCCAAAGGCTCTTATAATAGGCTTCGGTGATGAAGCGAAATTTCTTGGGATTGCGTTTGCCCAGGTAGAAATCGTAAGTGAAGCCCCCGACGACATGGGCGGATTTTTGGGCCCGCAGGTCCGTGTTCACAGTGCCGTCAAAGCCCCGCATTTCCCGGTAAAACGGGGGCTGATAGTACAAGCCGCCCGCCAGGCGGTAGGAAATGTCGCGTTTGCCTGCCAGCGGTTTGTACAGTAGCTGGGCGCGGGGCGAGATGAGCAGTTCCTGGTTCAGGTCCCAGTAAGAAGCCCGGACGCCGGCGGAAACCCGCCACTCTCCGCGCTCTTCGTCGCGGTAGGTGTAAGTATCCTGCACGAAGGCGGTGAAGCGGGTGCTCACCAGCTCATTGCGCGTCTTGAGCACATTGAACAGCAGGACATCCGAAGTATCGTAAGGCAGGGAATAGCCCGCCGAATCCAGGCGTTCCCACTCGTTGATGCGGTCGTCGATGAGCTCGTTTTGCACTTTGGCGCTCCATTGCACGAAGTGGCTGGCCGTCACATCGTCTTTGTCAGGGTCGAGCTGCAGCTCAATGCCGCCTTTGTGCTGGAAATTGTAGAGTTGGATGTCCAGGAAGTTGCGGACAAACTGTTGCTGCGTGCCAGTGCCCAGCTCAGCAATCACCTCCCCGAAGTTATCGCTGCCCAGCCCGGTCTCAATTTGGCGCAGGCTGTACCGGCCTATGATGTCGAAGCGCTCATTCTCATCACTGCGGAAGGAAGAAGCGAGGAATTTCAGGAAAAAGGGATTGCGGCTGCGGTCCGGCAGATAGGTCAGGGACAGCCCCCCCATGGAGGTGGTGAAATCATCGACCTCCTGCCCGTCGAATACGCTGAAAAGCTCCAGGGCAAAGTTGATCAGGCCCAGGGCTGTGCTGCGCTCCGTAGGCGTGAAGTTGTACTCTGAGCGGTTGTAATTGGCCAGAAGGCCGAGCTGCCAGTTGCGGTTGATATCGTAGGTAATATAGGTCTGGAAGTCGGTAAAATTGGGGATGTACTCGCCCTGCACATCCAGAGAGCCTAGCAGGTAACGGGTCGTTTTGTAACGGGCGCCGAAGAGATAACGGAGCTTTCGGTAGCTGTCCTTGCCCACATCGATGCTTCCCTCCGCATGAGCCGAGCCCCCCAGGAAACTCAGCTCCAGAGACGCCCTCAGGCTATCCGGCCGCTTGTACTTGATGTCGAGTACAGAGGACAGCTTATCTCCGTATTTGGCCTCAAAACCCCCGGAAGAAAAGGAAAGGCTCCGGATCAGGTCCATATTAGCGAATGTCAGGCCCTCCTGCTGCCCGGCGCGGATGAGCTGCGGCCGGTACACTTCGAAGTCATTGATATAGACCAGGTTTTCGTCGTAGTTGCCTCCACGCACGTTGTACTGTGAGCTGAGCTCGCCCCCGGTTCCACCGCTTGCACCCAGCGCGATGTACGGCAGGAGGCTTTCAAGGTTCCCGGTGGTTGTGGGCAGGAGCCGGAGCTGCTCCACGTCTTCGGTGATGATGCCCGCATCCTTAATTTTGCTTTCCCGAACGATGACCTCCACATCAGAATTGATAGGCGGCATTTCCACATCCACCTGCCGGGTGGTCCGGGGCGGCATATTGGCAATTTTGGCTTCGACCTTCTGATAGCCGATCCGGCTAAAGACCAGGACGAAGTCCTCGTTGGCCGGCACGGTGATGCTGTAACGGCCCGTGGTGCTGGTTTCCACGGCTTTGTTCGTCCCATCGATATACACCGTTACCAAATCTACCGGGGCTTCGCTGACTGCATCAGTGACCAGGCCGGTGACTTTGGCCAGGTTGGCTTCCTGCGCGGCAAGCGGCAGCGCAAACATCAGAAAAAGGGCAAAAAGTGACAGTTGAGTATGCTTCATAATACAGTTGTGGAGCAGGATGGTCCCTGCGGGATCGTCAAATCGGGCATTCTGAAAAGGGAACGCCGGATGCTGTTTTTTATTTAGGCGAACCGCTGTATTTCGCCCCCTATGTCTTTCAGGCGCGCTACAGCATCCGCAGGGTCACCGGCTTTGAAGACGCTGCTGCCCGCAACCAGCACATCAGCACCGGCCTGCAGGATTTTCTCGGCGTTGTGGAGCCCTACCCCGCCGTCCACTTCGATGAGCGTTTCGGTATTGCGGACGGTAATAAGGTCTTTGATGCGCCGAATCTTGGGAATGGTGTTGTAGATGAATTTCTGCCCGCCGAAGCCGGGGTTGACCGACATGACACAGACCAGGTCTGCCAGCTCGATGATGTCTTCCAGGCTGCTTGCCGGCGTGTGCGGGTTGATGGCTACGCCTGCCTTCGCACCGGTTGCCTTGATTTGTTGCAGCGTGCGGTGCAAATGGGGGGAGGCTTCGAGGTGCACGGTGATGGTGTCTGCCCCGGCTTCGCGGAACTGCTCTACGTATTTTTCCGGCTCCAGTATCATCAGGTGGACGTCGAGGGGCTTGGTGCAAAGCTTCCTGGCTGCGTCGATGAGCAGCATACCAAAAGTGATATTGGGCACAAAACGGCCATCCATCACATCCAGGTGTAGCCAGTCTGCTTCGCTGTCATTGACCATTTGAATTTCGTCAGCGAGGCGGGTGAAATCAGCCGCCAAAAGCGAGGGTGCTATTAGGTGGTTCATTGGTTGTACGATTGAGAAAGGCGAATATAGGGACGAATGGGGGAAAAGTGGCAATTTGGAGGGAGTGGGATTAGGGATTGTCTATTCCATTGGCGGATGTTCACCAAAAACAGCCAGCACACTCCTAATATTTAGCAGAGCAGGCCGATTTAACTTCAGGCAACTTACGGTAGCCCTTCCTTTTGAAGTAAGCCCTATCAGGGTACTATAATCAGCACTCCAGATGAAATGTTGTTTCCATTTATCAGTTCTCGGATTGTAAAGCCGTACTCTATCCAAGGTTACCGGATCAATACAGTCCAACCTATTGTACTTAAACCCATTACAGCCCAGGCAGGAAAAAGCCAGGTTCTCCAGTTCATCTCCTCCGCCTCTGCTAACGGGTTGTATATGCTCAATGGAAAAAGAAGCGACAGAATAACTCACATGGCAACGGCAATACTCACAGTATCCTTTTGCTCTTTCTTTGACAATAGCCCGGGTTTCACTGGATAACTTAGCCATTGTCCAGTTCCAGTTCTTTGACCAGAGTAGGCAGGTCTGTTTTCTTCAGGACAGCAAGTTGGACTAACTGCTTGAGCCGCTGGGTGTTCCATTCCTCGAGCTCTTCTCCCATTTGCTGAAATTCCTTTAGTTCCTGATCTGAAAGCGCATTGCTAATCCGCTTTTGGTCCAGTTCTTCCAGCCTTTGGAGCCATGACTGCTCCGGCCCTTTCCCTACCGCCTCGATCAATGCCTTTATTTGAGCCTCTTCGGAAATGTTTTCCTTTGACGATCTGATTTCTATTGCCCGTTCAATGAAATAGTCCAACTCCTCAGAACTCAGCTGAGCGACTCCCTGCAAGAGGTCTTCCACTGTAATTTCAGAACTAATACGAACAGATGACATGTATTTTCACGCTTTCTTACAAGATAAGACTATTTCAGAAGAGTACAAAAAAAGAAAACCGGCCACAAGGGACCGGTTCCAAAAGAGCTTTGAGAGGCTATCTACATACCAAAAGGAGGGTGCCCATTGGCACCCTCAAAAATTCATGAGATTATAATTGCATTATTCGTGGAACTACAATTGCTTGCAGTGATTCGGCTACTAAAAAGGTTGTGGATTATAATTTGTTAGTAGTTAGCCGAATGCTTTTGAGTGTCGTCGTTTGATTATGATTTGTCATCAGCAAGAAGGCTCCTGAGAAAAAGATTATGATTTGTCATTAGCTCAAAAACAGGTCGTGTTCATGAGATTATAAGTCGTTATCAGGACTTTGGATCTTGCTTTGAAAGCCGTTGCTTTCCGATCACATTACAAAGGTGAACTAAATTTTGGGGGATGCTAAGTACATTTTTAAATATTACTGGGCTGCAACACAAACCACTTTTAATCACAATCAACTGAATTACAGAAACATAACTAATAAAATACAACCCTTCATTATCAGAAAAAGCAAATTTAAGACTGTATTCCACTTCGTTTTTCCTGTAATTTTTTTCGAAAACAGCCTTGCGCAGCAACAAAAAGGCCCCCGGAGCGGGGGCCTGAGGCATTCGTTCGACTTAATGAATAATGGTTTACTGGCTTTTATACTCCGTTTCTGCAGCTTTTGGCAACTGCTGTTGCGAAGTACACACTGACTTCAATCCTGGCGTAGTCAGCATTTTTGTACCGTTAGCAAAGAACGGCACAGACGGGGCGGCCGAAGCGCGCTCCAAATCTTTAAAGGAGCATACTTGTCAGGCAAACTGGTAATAAAGCAGCCAAAGGGCTTGTTGGGTAGAAGCGTACTGAACATAGCGGCCGAAGGGGCAGAAAGGGGGGGATTGATGATGCCGGGCTACAAAGGGAACGAAATACCTTTGCGCTCTTTTTACATCAGTTTTGCCATTCTTGTTTTCATCGAACGGACATAAGATTCTAAAATAGTGTTTCATTGTGAGTACGCCACAAATATGATATCATTTCATGTGCAAAATAAGTACATTTTCGTATATTTCTGACCGAAAAAGAAAAGAGAAGACCTATCAAAAAACTGGTTATCAATATTTTATCACGAAACTACAAAACCGATTCTGTATTTTTTAATTAAAACCCTATGTATCAGAGCCGCCTTGTACAGCACATCCGGGAACTTTCCACCAAGAAGCGGGAGCGCTTCCGTCAATTCGTCAACTCCCCCTACTTCAATCAGCACGACCGGACTACCGCCCTGCTGGAATTCATCCTCAAAAAACTTGATGGCCGCCCCAGCGGGCTATCCAAAGAACGCGCCTATAAAGCGCTGTTCCCGGGCGAAGACTTCAGCGAACAGCAGCTGTACAACGTGATGTCTTACCTCAATAAGCTGTACTATCGGTTTATGGCAGCAGAATACGCAGAAAAACAAAGGTATCAGGAAGCCATCTTCACACTTGAAGAAGCTTTCGACAACCATCAGTTCGATATCATGACCAACCGGGGCAAGCAATTGCTGAAAAAACTGAAGAAGGACCCCGTCCATGACTCAGAGTATTTCCGCACCAGCTACCGGCTCAACCATGCTATGGGCTACTACAGCGGCACTTACTTCGACCGGGCCGAGACCAATACCTTTCAAAACATGCTGGACGAGCTCGACAAGTATTACATTCTCGAGAAGCTCCGGAACTGCTGCCACCTGACCGCCAACTCCCTCATTCTCAACACCTCCTACAACTTCCGAATGCTGGACGATCTGCTGAAATACCTGCGGGCCAACTGGGCAGACTTCAAGGGGGAACACTCCATCGTTATGTATTATACCGCCCTCATGAGCATGCTGGAAGAAGACAACCCCGAGCATTATCAGCACATGAAGCGGATGCTGGCGGAGAATATGAAGTCCTTTTCGGAAACCGAAGGGCGTGACCTCTACAGCTTCTCCTATAATTACTGTATCCGGATGATCAATGCCGGGCACCGGGACTATCAGGTCGAATTATTCCAACTGTACAAGCAAGGGCTTAAGCAGGACCTGTTGCTGGACAAGGGCCTGATCTCGGAATGGGACTACAAAAATATTGCAACCCTGGGCGCCCGGCTCAAGGAATTTACCTGGACCGAAAACTTCCTGCAGGAATACCAGGAAAAGCTGCCCACCCACCGGCAGGAAAACGCCTACAATTACAATCTTGGCAACCTGTACTACAATAAAGGCTTGTACGAAGATGCCCTTTCCGCCCTGCTCCTCGTACAGTTTACGGATGTTAAGTACCACCTGAGCACCACCTTCCTCCTACTGCGCACCTACTATGCCCTGCAGGATACCGAAGCCCTGCTCTCGCTCATTGAGACGTTCCGCATTTACGTCATTCGCAACCGCAAAATGACCGTGGAACAAAAGCGAGGCTACACCAACTTCCTCCGCTTTGCCAAAAAGCTGGTCCTCATCAAGCACAGCGCTTCGACCTACTCCCGCAAAGATTTTGAAAAAGAAATTGACGAACTTCGCGACAAAATAGAAAACAGCGAAAATGTCATCAATAAATACTGGCTCCTCGAAGAATGCCAAACCGGCGCTAAAGCAACGGCTTAACCTCATGCTGCTACTGCTGCTGCCCGCCCTTGCAAGTACACTAAACGGGCAGACAGACCGACCCCTGAAGCGCGAGTTCCGTGGTGTTTGGGTGGCGACGGTCCTCAACCTTGACTACCCCAAGTCTCCTTCTACCTGGCCTACTGCCCATCAGGAGGAGTGGCGCAATTTGCTGGACAAGCTCAAGGCAACCGGCTTCAATGCTGTTGTCGCTCAGGTGCGCCCCGCAGCGGATGCCTTTTACCCTTCTGCATACGCCCCGTGGTCGGCCTACCTGACCGGGAAACAGGGCCTGCCGCCCAGCCCGGAGTACGATGTCCTAAAGTTTATGATAGACGAAGCGCACAAGCGCGGCATGGATTTCCACGCCTGGCTCAACCCCTACCGGGTGAGCATGAACCTGGACACGGCCCAACTGTCGCCCAATCAGGTGTTCTATCAGCACCGCGACTGGGTGGTGCCCTACGGCAACCGCTACTACCTCAATCCGGGGCTGCCGCAGGTAAGGCAACACCTGAGTGCCGTAGTTGCGGAGATCGCCAGCCGGTACGACATTGACGGCATCCACTTTGACGACTACTTCTACCCCTACCCGGTAGCGGGCGCGCCATTTCCCGACAGCCTGACCTTCGAGCAGTACGGCAAAGTTCAATTTGACACCATTACCGACTGGCGGCGTTATAATGTCAACCGGCTGATCGAAATGGTCGACTCCACGCTCAAACAGCACGCCCCCCATGCAGCATTTGGCGTCAGCCCGTTTGGCGTATGGCGCAATCAGGCAGAAGACCCCAGAGGTTCTGCCACTCAGGCCAGCATCGGTGCCTATGATGCGCTTTATGCAGATGCGCTCCACTGGGCGGAGGAAGGCTGGATCGACTATCTCGTTCCGCAGCTCTACTGGCATATTGGCTTTGAAGTTGCAGACCACGCGGAGCTGCAGCGCTGGTGGAGCCGGCACAAAGGAAAAGCGAAGCTTTACATTGGCTATGCAGCCTACAAAGTAGGACGGGATAAAATGGAACAGTGGCTGCTGCCGGATGAATTGCCCCGGCAAATACAACTCGGCCGAAGCAATCCTGATATCGATGGTGGCATTTTTTTCCGTGCTGCATCCACGCTTTATGGCGACCTGGGGGTACGCGACAGCCTGCAAGCCGCTTTTGCCACTCCTGCCCTGCTGCCAGAACACCAATCTGAAGCAGGCCAGAGACCCGCTGCACCCCGGCTCCGAAAGGCCAGAACCCGTCGGGACGGAATCCTGCTCAAGTGGAAATTTGGGAAAGGGGACCGCAAAAGCCGGCCCCACTATTACGTGGTGTACCGTTTCAAGGACAGTCAACCGGCAGACTTGGACCGGCCTGAGCACATACTGCACTTCACCCATTTTGGGACGGGCAAACGGCGGCATAAATTCCTGGACACCACTGCAGCGCCGGGGCAAACCTATATTTACAGGATTACAGGCATCAGCCGTACACACCAGGAAGGCCCTCCCAGTGAAAAAGCGGAGGTCAGGCGTTAAGCAAGCGGGCCTATAAGGCGCGGGGGCCTCATCGAAACATACCAGCAAACCTTCCTGCGGCGTGCTTCCAACACGCTCGTTTGTGCTTTTCAACCTGCAAATGCTAATAAAAAGCACATTGATTTGCCAAAAAACAGACCAATCTCATTCATTTTGTGCATAAAATAAACCCAAAGCCCTTTCTCTACGTTAAAAATAGTAGAAAAAACAAACCATATGGCATTGATTAACAATTGGAAAAAACTATCGAATGAGACGCCTAAAAACCTCGTGAATGCGATGCAGCAGCTCCACCACGCTTCGCAATGCGTGGCATCTTTTGGCGACAGCCTGATCCCCAAAGCCTCTGATGACTCCCAATCCAGCCTGAATTGGGTACCGGATATCCGGGCACTGGCTTCGCAGGAAGTCAACCTGAAGCGGCGTGTCCGTTTGGCGCTCGTCTACGATAAGTTCGAGCTGCGCATGATCAACGAAAACGACAACACCATGGGCGTTTTCCCGCTGTCCGGGCAAACCAAAAGCACCGCCCTCAGCTTTGTGCGCACACAGGCACGCGCTATGGGATTGAGTGGAGAAGATGTACAGCCCATTGACCACTATCAATTGCCAGAACACGACCTCGACAAAGGGGCTCCATTCCTGATGACATCGCCCGGGGACCACAGAGAACTTGCCAAATACCGGCATAACGCCAGCCTGGTACTCCGCGAAATCGCCAAAATGTACGAATACGCCAGCGAAGTAGCCACCTGGCCCCACCATTTTGACACCGCCAGCCTGATTACTGTGAAATTTGATGACACCAGCAATCCGGAGAAAACGGTAGGTATTGGCTTCGCTCCTGCGGACAACCTGTGCGACGAGCCCTATTTCTACGTGAATCACTGGACAAAGAAAAGCGATATCAGCTATGACAACCTGCCCAGCCTCCCTGATGGTGGCGTGTGGAAGACTGACACCGACTGGAAAGGGGCTATCCTGAAGGCTTCTGCCATTGCCAGGCTTAAGGAAGGCACTGCGCAGTATGAACTCACAGATCAATTTCTGAAGGGCGGTATTGAAGCATCCCTCGAAATACTTGAAGAAACCGCTGTAAAAGCTTAAATTACAACAGAATTTTTCCCCGAGACGGAAAGAAGGTTCGCACCTCTTCGGAGTGGTGGGCCTTTTTCTTTTCCGGTCTGTGCTGCGACATTTGCCATTTATCCCGGTTTTCGTACCAATCCGCAGGCAGCACCAGCAAACAAACCGCCGCTTTTCGCATTTACAAGTGCGTACCCAACTTAACAATTCTATGACCTTGCACGCGACACCTGCCTCGGCAGGCACCCTCCTCAGCCGGTACCAGTCTATTCGCCGGCAAAGCCTTCATATTTGCGCTCCTCTGCAGACAGAGGACTATGTGGCGCAACCTGTACCATTCGTCAGCCCGCCTAAGTGGCACCTTGGCCATACCACCTGGTTTTTTGAGAACTTCATCCTCGCGGAGCAAATGGAAGGCTACCAACGGTTCAATGAAGCGCTGAACTATTGCTTTAACAGCTATTACCAAAGCCAGGGCCCCCGGATTTTGCGCGATAAGCGCGGCAACCTGACCCGCCCGTCTTTGGAGACCATCCGGGCTTACCGCGAATATGTGGACGAGCATATGGACCGGTTTCTGGAGCAGCATGCGCAAGATGGCCTGCCCGAAGACCTGGCACTGCTGCTGGAAGTAGGGCTGCAACACGAACAGCAACACCAGGAACTGCTCGTAACGGACATCAAATACATCCTGGGCCACAATCCCATGCATGAACCTTATCAGACAGCCCATACCCCTGTAAAATCCCCTGAGCCGGCGCCACTGTCTTTCACTCCCGTGAAGGAAGGCACCTACACCATTGGGCATCAGGGCGAAGGATTCTGCTGGGACAATGAGCAGGGGGCGCACAAAACCTACCTGCACGACTTCGCCATCGCTAACCGGTTGATTACCAACGGAGAGTATATGGCTTTCATCGCCGATGGCGGCTACGAGCACTTCGGGTACTGGCTGGACGATGGCTGGAGCTGGGTACAGGAACAGGAAGTCAAAGCCCCCCTCTACTGGTACGAACAAGAGAGCCATTGGTGGCACTACACCATGCAGGGGCTGCAACCGGTAGACCCGAATGCGCCGCTCACGCATATCAACTACTATGAGGCAGATGCCTTCGCCAACTGGAAAGGCATGCGCCTGCCTACGGAGCAAGAGTGGGAAGCCGCCTGCCGCCTGCTCTGTCAGGGCATTCCCGAGGAGGCTAACTTCGTGGAATCTGAGCATTTCCACCCTGCTGCCCCGGCCAACAGTCAGGATTTTCAGATGCTGGGCAATACCTGGGAGTGGACCGGCAGCGCCTATCTCCCCTACCCCAACTACCCGCGCTTCAAAGGCGCACTGGGCGAGTACAACGGTAAATTTATGGTCAATCAGATGGTGCTCCGGGGCGGGTCCTGCGCCACCCCGCGCTCGCACATCCGTATGAGCTACCGCAATTTCTTCTACCCGCAGGAACGCTGGCAATTCACCGGGCTGCGCCTGGCTAAATAACACTAAAACCCTTAAGAACCCACGCTTAATGTCTTCCAACACCGCTTCCACGCCCATAGCCACAGCTGCTCAATCCGCATTTGCCCGCGATGTGCTGCATGGGTTGTCCCAAAACCCCAAGCAGCTGCCGTCCATGTATTTTTACGACGAGCGGGGCGATCAGTTATTCCAGGACATCATGCATATGCCGGAATACTACCTCATGAACTGCGAGCTGGACATCTTCGAGCAGCAGAAAGCACAAATCCTCCATGCAATTGGTATGGAACACTTCCACCTGCTGGAGCTGGGGGCCGGCGACGGGTACAAAACCCGGGTACTGCTCCGCCACTTCATGGAGCAATCGGTCGACTTCGGGTATCAGCCGGTGGATATTTCGCCAAATGTACTGCTGGAGCTTGAACAACGCCTGCGCGAGGAACTACCCGAGCTCAAGGTGCACCCCTTGCCCGGCGATTACTTCAAAGTGCTGCACGAGGTCAAAAAGACCGACACCACGCCTAAAGTTGTCCTTTTCCTGGGGGCTAATATCGGCAACTACCCCCAAGACAGGGCGGCTGCTTTCCTGCGCCACCTGCAGAACGAGCTCAACCCCGGCGACAAGTTGCTCATTGGCTTTGACCTAAAGAAGGACCCTGATGTCATACTCAATGCCTACAATGACCCGGCAGGGATCACCGCCGCTTTCAACCTCAACCTGCTGGAGCGCATGAACCGGGAGCTGGATGCCAACTTCGACGTGCAGGACTTCCGGCACTGGGAATCTTACGACCCGGTGACCGGTGCTACCCGCAGCTTTTTGGTGAGCAAGAAAGCGCAGCACGTTTTCATCAAAGCCCTCAACCAGTCTTTCCACTTCGACGCCTGGGAAGCCATCAATGTAGAGCTGAGCCAAAAGTACAGCCTGTCTGAGATTGAGGACCTGGCCCGGGACGCAGGATTCCAGGTCCAGCAACACTTCACCGATAACCAGGGCTACTTTGTAGACAGCCTTTGGTGCAAGGTTTAGCCGCTTACTCCACTACAGCATTGCCCCAACCCAGGAAGGACATCCGTGCCACCTCCAGGCTGGGAAAGCCAAACTCAAGGACTACCCTGCCTTCGATCTTGTAGACTCCCTTGCCCCGAAAGGGCGAACGTTGAAGGGTCGGCGGGAAGTGGACGGTATCAAAAAAGTGCCCGTCCTGACCGATCCAGCATCCGAAAGCCATTAGCTTGCCCTTGGTCGTGCGCACCTCTTTTTTGCAAACGTAGTACCCCAGTATCCGGATAATCCGCCATTCCAGCTCCCCCAGGCGGGCAGACTGAGAAATGGTATCTGTGAAAACCTGCTTGTCCAGTAAGTCAAATGGCGGACAGAGCGGAAAGCCAAGCAGCTCCAGCTCGTCTATTGCATCGGCATAAGGCTCGGCTTTGCCCCCGGACAGGAACTGACGGGCGGTGGCTTCCACTGCTTCGTCCTCCTCCGGAAAAAGGCTCATGGTATGGCGGTCCTGCCCCGGTGGCTGAAACAGGGCTACCCGCTCCCACATCAACTCCTGCTTCGTTTGCCCGGTAAAACGGAAAGCACCAATGCGGATGAGCAAGTCGACCTGCTCTTTGCCAATTTCCACCCGATTGAGAAAATCAGACAGCCCGCGGAAGGCCCCGCCCTGCGCCCGCTGATGCACGATGCGGTGCGCCACCTGCTGCTCCATTTGGTGGAGATGCACAAAACCGATGTAGATGTCCTCCCCGTCCAGCGTGGTCAGGTACTGACTGTGGTTGATGCAGGGGGCATGCACCCGACCACCGCAGCGCCGCGCTTCGTGAAAGTAGTACGCTGAGCGGTAGAAACCACCAAAGTTGTTGATCACCGCCACGATGAACTCCAGCGGGAAGTAGGCTTTCAGGTACAGGCTTTGAAAGCTCTCCACAGCAAAACTGGCAGAGTGGGCTTTGCAAAAGGAGTACCCGGAGAAGCTTTCCACCTGCCGCCATACCTCTTTAGACAGTTCCTCCGGATGCCCCCTAGCCCGGCAGTTCCCGAAGTACTTGCGCTGCAGGCGTTCGAAGGTGTCGCCCTTTGACTTCTTGCCACTCATGATGCGGCGCAGCACATCGCTTTCGTCCAGCCCCAGCCCGGCAAAGTAGTGCACGATTTTCATGACATCCTCCTGATAGACCATCACGCCAAAGGTTTCGCCCAGTTGTTCCTCAAAAACCGGATGCAGGTACTCAAAACTGTGGGGATCATGGAAGCGGCGGATGTACTCCTTCATCATGCCTGACTTGGCCACGCCCGGCCGGATGATGGAACTGGCAGCCACCAGGTGCACGTAGTTGTCGCACTGCAGCTTCTTAAGCAAGCCCCGCATGGCCGGCGATTCAATGTAAAAACAGCCCATGCAGTCACCGGAACGGAGCTGCGCCTTCACCCGCTCATCCGCCTTAAGCCGGGGGATGTCATGGATATCCACCGCCTGCCCCCGGTTTTGCTTGATCAAGTCTACCGCATCCTTGATGTGCCCGAGCCCCCGTTGACTGAGCACATCGAATTTATGGAAGCCCAGGTCTTCCCCGTGGTACATATCAAAATGGGTGATTGGGAAGCCTTTTGGCATTAGTTGCAGGGCAGTCTGATAGTAAATCGGCTCTTCCGAAATCACAATGCCCCCGGCGTGGATCGACAGGTGGTTGGGGAAGCCTTCCAGCTTACGGCCGTAGTGGATGATTTTGCCTGCCAGCTCGTGATGCTGCTCCGGCTCGAAGGGCGCGGCTACGATTTTGTCAATCTCTGCCTTGGGCAAGCCGTATACTTTGCCTAGTTCGCGCACAATGGAACGTCCCTTGAACGTGGAGTAAGTCGCCAGCAGGGCCGTGTAGTCCCGTCCGTAGCGCTTGAAAATGTAGTCTGTCACATCATCCCGTTCATCCCAGGAGAAGTCGATATCGAAATCCGGGGGCGAGGTACGGTGCGGGTTGATAAAGCGCTCAAAGTACAGCCCCAGTTCCATGGGGTCTACGTCGGTAATCCGCAGGCAATAGGCTACAATGGAGTTAGCCCCGCTCCCCCGCCCAACGTGGTGATACCCCGCTGAAGCAGCGTAGCGCACAATATCCCAGGTGATGAGAAAGTAAGCGCAAAAGTCCTGTTGCTCAATGACCTGCAGCTCCCGCCGGACCCGCTCCAGCGTACTGCGGTAGGCCGGGGTGCCCGTGCCCAGGTGGGCATAGCGGCGTTCGCAACCATTGAGGGCCAGCTTCTCCAGCAGTTTGTAGTCTCCTGCTTTGCTCCCGGTAAAGGTTTGGCGGTTGAGGTGGAGCCCGGGGCGCAGGTCTGCTTCACAGGCGTGGAGCAGGCGTTCGGCGTTCTCAATCAGGTAGGGCTGTGTTTTGTAGAAGGCGCGGAGCTGCTCAGGCGGCATCAGGCGCTCGGAGGCTTTGGCCGTTTGCTGATGAGTCAGCTTGCTCAGCAGGGTATTCTCATCGATGGCCCGCAGCAGGCGGTGAAGCTCAAACCCTTCGTTGTCTGCAAAAAAGACCGGGCTGAGGGCCACCAATTTGTTTTTATACTGTAGCAATTCATGGCCAAAAAGCCGGGCGACGTGCTCCGGGCGGACCCCCAGGAACTCTTCCTCCCGGAATGCCTGAATGGGCTTGGCCAGACGGGGATAAATGATGTAAGCATGCTGCATGGGCGGGGCCACTTCGGGCAGCGGCCGCCCCTCAACCGAGGCTGCGCTCAGGAACTGATTGAGCTCACGAAGCCCCTCCCGGTTGCGGGCCAGCCCGATATACAGACAGCGCCCCTCCTCCGATCTGAATTCCAGCCCAAGGATGGGTTTGATGCCGGCTTTTCCGCAACAGCGCACAAACTCATGCAGGCAGCTGGTATTGTTGATGTCCGTGAGTGCCATAGCCTTGTAGCCCAACTGTGCGGCGCGTTCAGTCAGGGCAGACGGTGGCAGGGTGCCATACCGGAGGCTGTAGTAGGTATGGGTGTTGAGCAGCATACGTTTTTCTCATAGTATCACTGCGCCAATTTAAAACTATTGTTTGAAACAAAATATTTACATTCGGATAATTCTAAAAAAAATCCCGGCTCCTGATCAATGCACAGAAGCCGGGATGATTCGGGCAGGCGGGGTGAACTGACGCTAGTTGAGGTAATACTGCTGGAAAAACAAGCGGTATCCGTCAATCTTCCGCTGCTTGAGGATTTCGCGGTAGTTGTTCTGGGTGACGGGGAAGAGTTCAAACTCCACCCCTTCATCTACAAACTCGCTCTTATTGCGCTGTACACCATTATAGTACTTCATGGCATCCTGCTTGTCCTTAAAGCGGCGCAGCACCAAAATGGGGATACGGTCATCGGCTGTGGTGCCCAGGTAAATATTGGATATCCGGATGCGGTCGAGCTTGTGGTACTTCTCATTGTAGTCTGACACCCTCACTTTAGCGTCTGTCAGGCTCACTTCCTTATCCTTGAAGGCGATGATGGTGTAGTGCAGCTTGTCGTCCTCTTGTGAGAAGGCTTCGATCTCCTCTTTTGCGCCGGCGGGCAGGCTCGTGGTCGTCTCGCCCAGCAGGCGGAGGATTTCCCGGGCACGCAGCTGCTCTTCCGTGTCCGGATAGCGGGCCACTACTTTGCGCAATGCTTCCACGTAGGCTTCTTTGCCTTCGATATTGCCGGTGCTCATGGCCGAAAGCAGGGCAAACTTGGGCTGAAACGGATTGGCAGCCCCAAATTTATCCTTAGCCTGCTGACTACGGTCAAATGCCAGGCGATAGTTGCCGGAGGTGAAGGCCGCATAGGTCTCGTCGTAGTAGCGGTTGAGCTCCCGTTCTTCCTTCACGAGCTCGTCGGCGTAGTTTGGATTTTTGATAATCAGCGCATAGGCAGTATTCGGGTATTTCTCCAAAATCTTATCGGCATAAAACCTTGCCTTCTCGTTGTTGCCCATGTCCGTGTACGCCAGATAAAGCTGATACCAGGAATCCAGCTCGTAGGTATTGCCGGGGAAGCGCTCGTTGAGCCCCTCCAGCACGGCCACGGCCTGATCGTAGTTTTCGAGGCGTTCCCGGTACAGGGCGCCCAGTTTGGACATGGCTTCCTGCAACTGAATTTCAGCCGCTGCGATATCGCCTTCGGTTTTAGGGACCGCGCCGAGGAGTTTTTCGATCTCCTCCTCCGTCAGGATATCGCTACCATCATCGGAGCCGATTTCCTCGATAATATCGGTGGAGCTTGCCGCCGAGCGCCGCCAGTTGTCCTCCAGCGGGCGGGCGCCCCAGACCCGTTCAAAATCCCGGATACCCCGTTTCTGCCTGCGGTCGTCGTAAGCAAAGAAAGAGCTCTCTTCCA
The DNA here is from genome assembly GCA_024742755.1 of bacterium. GTDB lineage: Bacteria > Bacteroidota > Bacteroidia > Chitinophagales > Saprospiraceae > Phaeodactylibacter. Next base: position 20,770 of record JANSXW010000084.1, read on the forward strand.
CACCCCGGCCTGCAGCCGTTGCATTTACCCGGTTATTCAGGTTGCCAAAACCCGGATTGGCCTGTTGCTTCGCTTGTGCAACCAGCTGCTTACGGCGGGCTTCGTCCTGCTTTTTCTTAATTTCCAGTGCCAGGGCCTCCTGTTCGTCCGGCGTCATCTGACTAATGGTGAGGAGGCTGTCCTGAAGGGTGATAATTTCCAGGTTTTTGGCGATATCTGTGAGGCTGCTGGCCATGCCCTTGACCCGCTTGTAGCGCTCGTCCTCTTCCGTCATGACCATGAGGGTGCTGTCGTAATAATTTTTGGCTTTCACATACGATTCACCTTCATAGTAGAAGTCGGCCAGCGTCACATAAGCTTCGGCTTTCTGACCCTGATTGGCAGATTCATGCTGCAGCGACAGCTGCAGGTTGCGCACCCCTTCTGCCTGATCGCCTTCCTTGAACGCAATCATCGCCAGCGCAAAGTAGATTTGGTCTTTAAACTCGGCATTTTTCTCGTCTTTGAGCAGCCTTTCGAGGCTCGCACGTGCTTCCCGTGCGCTTCCGGTGCCGCTTGCCCAGGCGTTTTGTGCCATATTCAATTTGCAGTTGAACGCCATCACGTAGTCCGGCCGGAAATCCAGGGCCTGCCCGAACCCGGCATAAGCGCCACGGCTGTTGCCCAGCTTCTGATAGATTTGTGCCATGATGAAGGCGTAGCGGGCCTTGAGCTCCTTATCATCCGTCATTTCTATGGCGTTCTCCAAAGCAGGCAGGGCATCTACGTAGGCCTCCTCCGAGATATAGAGGTGTGCTTTGATGACCGCCAATTCGGCCTTGGTCTCCGCGAAGGTCCCCGGGTCCTGCTCCAGCTCACGAATCACGCGTTCTGCGCCGTCAAACTTGTCGCGTTCAATAAGGGTTTTGGCATAATACAGCATGCCTTCCTGATAAGCCAGCTGATGCTTCAGCGGGTTTTTCTTTGGATCATCGTTCGCTGCATTTTCTTCCTCCAGGGCCGCTTCATTTTCCTTCCGCTTTTCCTCTTTGGCATCTGCCATTTCCTGGTCCTTGCCACTTTGCAGGATAGCGGGCTTTTCCGGTGCCTGCCCGCCGGATTTACGGGCTTTGCGTACAGCCTTGTTGTACTTTTTCAGTGCCCGCGCCTTTTTCTTGCTCATCTTATTTTTCTTGCTGCGGGACTTTTTGCGCTTCTTCTTTTTCTTTTTCTTCTTGCTGGCTTTTTTAGCGGCGTCGGCTTTTTTCTCCTTTTTGCGCATTTCTTCCGGGCTGAACTCATTGGCGAAGAATCGGAAAGTCGCCTCCGCAGCCTCATAGTCGCGCTTGTAGTACTGCGCTTTGCCGAAGACCAGGTAGGAGTCATCCACCCACTTGCTGTAAGGGTGCAGGTTGACCACCACCGTCACCTTCTCCATGGCGATATCCAGGTCTTGTGCAACCACGGTAGCATCTTCCACAGCCAGGTGTTTGTAAATGGGCAGCAGCTTGGTGTAGTTGTCCGTATGCGACTGTTCCAGCAACGCCCTGCTGAGCATAATCAGCTCATTGGCATTGAAATAACCATTATAATGCGCCGTTGTATTGTGGTAGGCTTCGCTGAGCGCTGACATATCGCTGCGGCTCTTGGTGGTGGTACAAGCTGCCAGCACCGCCATGCTCAGGAATACCCAAAGTATCTTGTTGATCTGTTTCAAAGTCCAGTTATTTTCCGAATGCGCCTGCCGGGGCGCCAAATTGTAAAGAAAAAGGCCGAATTACTTCCGGGCGCTGTGGACACTGCCTAACTTTGCGGACCCGGGACTGTATAATAAACGCCAAATGCCAAAATTATTTTATTATTAACAGACTACAAACCTTTTGAGTAGGTCTGCGCCAAATTTTAGCAGCCTGGCAGCGCGTTATTCAGGCGGGTGCAAGAAACAACGAACACATATGGCTCCAAACGAAGATAAATTCAAAGCGTGGTGGAAGCGGACGAAGCAGAACCTGCAGCATACGTACCGTTTCATCATCATGAACAACGAGACCTTCGAAGAAGTGGGCTCGTACCGGCTTACCCTGCTCAATGTATACGTCGCAGCCAGCACCATCCTGGTATTGGTCGCTTTTCTGGTGGTGACGGCTATTGCCTTTACCCCGCTGCGCCAGTATGTACCTGGCTACGGCGAAGGCGATAAAGCCCGCCGGCAGGTGGAAAAGCTGTACGATGAGGTGCAGTCGCTGGAGGAACAGCTTGCCGCCCAGCGGGCCTATTCCGAAAACATCCGCAAGGTACTCGTTGGAGATGTGGAAACCGCCGAACAGGCTGAACAAAAAGCCGGCCCTGAAGTCAATATGGACTCCCTCCAGGAAGTGGAACGCTCCGCCGCTGAGGAACAATTGCGCGAGGAACTGGAACTACAGGAGATCGGAAATGTGGCGCGCCGCGGCCGCCCGGTCAACTTTTCCCCGGGCGATGTGCCCCTGGAGCAGTTGTTTTTCTCCCCGCCCGTTACCGGAGAAATCAGTGCCGCTTTCATGCCCGACAAAAAACACTATGGCGTGGATGTACTGGCCCCCAAAAACACCGCGATCAAATCAGCGATGGATGGGTTTATCTTTTTCTCGGACTGGACGCTTGAGACGGGCAACACCATCGGCATTCAGCACTCCAACAATACCATCACCTTCTACAAGCACAACTCCGTGCTGCTGAAGGAAGCCGGCAGTTTTGTAAAAGCCGGGGAAGCGGTTGCCATTATTGGCAATACCGGAACCTTGTCTGATGGGCCGCACCTGCACTTCGAGCTTTGGCACAAAGGCAAGCCGGTAGACCCGGTGGAGTACATTAAATTTTAACCCAGCAGCTGATCCAGCGCCTTGTCGATGGCCGGATAATCAAAAGTGAAGCCCGTAGCCTGAATCTTGTCCGCCAGTACGCGGGTGCTGTCCAGTACGGCATCAGCCATTTCGCCCATCGCCAGGCGCATAGCAAAAGCCGGCGCCGGCACGATCAATGCCGGGGAGTTCAGCGCTTCCTTCATCTGGGTGACCAGGCGTTTGTTGGTTACAGGATTGGGCGCCACGCCGTTGTAGAAACCCGACATTGCCTCCGTTTCCAGTGCATGAATGAACATCCGGGCGATATCATCAATATGGATCCAGCTGTACCATTGCTCGCCGTCTCCAAAGTAAGTGCCCGTGTAAAACCGGAAAGGGATGAGCATTTTTTCGAGTGCACCGCCCTGAGTAGACAGCACGATCCCGATACGCAGCCCAACCGTCCGCACACCTGTTTCCGCTACGCCTTGGATGGCTTCTTCCCAGGCCTGTGTACTTTCCGAAAGGAAGCCATTGCCGGGCGCCGCATCTTCCGACATCCACTCGTTGCCGCGGTCGCCGTAGTAGCCAATCGCGGAGCTGGAAAGATAAGCCTTAGGCTGATGCCCCAGCTTTTGAAAAGTATCGGCCAATAGAGCTGCGGATTGGACACGGCTGCTGATGATTACCTTTTTCCGGGCTTTGGTCCAGGGGCGGTCGGCAATGCCTGCCCCCGCCAGATTGATTACATAATCGGCTTTCGCCACAGCGGCTTCATCAACCGTGCCCGCTTCAACATCCCATTGAAAGGCAGGGAATTCAGCATCGGGCCGGGCCGTCCGGCTGAGGTGCATCACCTCGTACCCTTTTGCTTTGAGCAATTCACTAAGCCGTGTCCCGATTAGACCTGTACCGCCACCGATGAGAACTGTAGACATACGCGTTGGTTTTTGTTTTGAAGGTAAACCATGCCGAGCACTGCGGGGCTTGGCGTAAATTTCTAACAATTCCTGAAAGGCAAGGTTGCTGACTACGCCACACTTTCCTGTCCATTGAGGCTACGTCAGCCGGAAAAGGTTGGTCCTGGCGCAGCCTCGCTAAGGTTCAGGTTGGTCCACAGCAAAGCCCCACCGAGGTTAAGATTTCCGAATACGCCAAAGCTGCGTCGGACGGAGAAGCACCACCCTGCGTCCCCCAGAGCCACGGCCGCTTCGCGGCCGCCTTCTGTCGACCAACCAAGCGGCACTGCTCGAAATCCAAGACCGCTCCTACGGCCCTACTGGTGTCCCCCGCTACAAACCGATACCCAATACAAAACCATTCCCATCCTGGCGGGGGCCGGGGTGGAAATTTATTCTTTTCCTCAAAAAAATAGGAAGTGCCACACCAACCGGCACCGCTCGCACCCGGGCAGGAGACCGTCTACGGTCGGGCTGGGAAGGCAGCGCACAGGACTCAACCTCATCCTAGCCTCGACCGCCCGAAGACCAACCTCAACCTCGCATCACCTGTGCAGGACTCAACCACCCACAACCATAAAACCCACCGCCCGCCAAAGCCACAGGCAAAGACGGGAAAACACCAAAATACCAAAATCCTCGCAAGGTTCAGGTAGGTCTTGGCGCAGCCCCGCCCCCTCGATACCCAGGACTGCCCCTATGGCACCGCTCGCCCAACGCCGGGGGCACTCCCCGACCGCCGAAGTTTCGACGAAGGAGGTCCTTCCCCCGGCGTTCTTACTCAAGCACGCCCGGTGAAAGGACCGACTCTGTATAAAACTACGTCGGACAGCGAGTGCGCCGGGCGAGAAAGCCACTTCGACCGGCACTGCTCGAAACCCAAGACCGCACCAACGGCACTGCTTGTGCCCTGCCTGCCAAAGCAAGAGCGACGGCAGGTCCCCCGCTATACACCATTACCCAATACAAAACCATTCCCGTCCTGGCGAGGGTCGGGGGTGGATATCCAACCTTTTCCATTATCAAAAAATAGCGCCACACCGGCCGGCACTGCTCGAAATTCCCAACAAGCGCGCCCGGCGAAAGGACCGACTCCCCATAACCTGTCCGTAGGGACTTATCCGTATGGACGAGCCAGTCCGTACGGATGTATATTGGCGTTTTAAACTACGTCGGACAGCGAGTGCGCCGGGCGAGGCTACCGCACCAACAATACCTCCCCCCCAATCTCCACCTCCCGCCCGTCCAGCAACAGCAGGCGCAGGCGGCAAAGGTAAACGCCCGAAGGCGCAGCAGCCCCCTTATGCGTGCCGTCCCAGCCCCCTGAGCCGGGAGCGAAGTTTTGCGCCTCATAGACCAGCCCGCCCCAGCGGGTGTAGGCCTGC
>JANSXW010000170.1 GCA_024742755.1 bacterium
AAGCCTGAAAGTCAATCGAGACACGATCAACAACTACATTGACCTTTTAGAAAAGGGGTTTGTCCTTTTCCGGCTCGGGGGCTTCAGCCGAAACCTTCGCAAAGAAATGACAAAAATGAACAAGATTTATTTTTATGACCTAGGCGTACGCAATGCGGTTATCAATGACTTCAGCCCCATTCACCTGCGGAAGGACAAGGGAAGCCTTTGGGAAAACTTTCTGATCGCTGAACGCAAAAAGCACCTAAGCTATACCCTTCAATTTGCAAACACTTACTTCTGGAGTACCCACACTGGCGCGGAAATTGACTATGTGGAGGAAATGGGCGGCCAACTGAATGGCTTCGAGTTCAAGTGGAATCCCCAAAAGTACCGCAGCAGCTACGCTCCCTGGCAGCATGCCTACCCTGAAGCCCGCTACCAATGCATCACGCCCGAACAGGTGCTGGATTTTATTTAAAAAACAACCCCGAGCCCACAAAATTATCCCCGCCCCGCCAGTCGGGCATGAACGGATAGCGTGGCCAGCCGATGAATGCCTGCTGCCGGAATGAAACCGGAATGCCCTGGCTGTCACCAAGAGGTGCTGCCAGGGCATCAAAATTATTGCATAAAGTCCGTTACTGTTTTACCAAAGGCAAGTTGACGATCTGACTACCCGTATTGATATTCACATAGTACATACCAGCGGGAAGCCCTTCAAGTAAAAAGTCAACCCTCGTAGCACTATCTGCCACCTCCTTTGTCATCATCGGCTGCCCGAGTTGATTGACTACACTGACGAGTGCTGGCGCACTCAGAGGCTGAGGCAGTTGCAGCTGCACCTGATGGGTCGCAGGGTTGGGCACAAGCCTGGGTTTAAGGGCACTATCTTGCTGAGCAATGGCAAAAGTTGGTGCCGATGGCCCTTCGCTGAAATTAGAAGTGTAGTTCCCGTAATCCCATTTGCTGAACAAGGCAGTACCATTGTTTTTATGAGGAGATCTATAGGCAGCCATCCCCACTCTGAAACAAGAATATGGAAAGTAGACAGGCGAGCCAATGCTATAAAAAGTCGATCCATTTCCACTGGTATATAACCAAAGATAGTCGCCTTCTTTACTCATACCAACCCAGCCTGTTACACTGCTGCTTGAAGCAATGTGATTACTTTGGTTAACAGGGGTGTATGCAGTTCCTCTGACTAATATTTGATGCAGAATTCCATTACCCTTGAAAATACCCGCTACCGGAGCAGAAGGACCATTGCCGGCTCTGATGAACAAACCTGCATAGCCATCTACATAATCAAGCTTTGTGACTATATATTTATCAGTATATGCACAGGTTGCAGCGCTTATTGTAGCTAAATTATCCAATATAGCCCCATCTGTTGTTCGGGCTCCAGTTGTGATTGTGAACTTTTTTGTCCCGCAGGCATCATAATTGTAAGTACTGCCACCAGAGCCTTGAAAGCCAATATCCCATCCAGAGAAGGGGCTGGGTATTGCATCGGCTGTGATTTTTAAGTTAGCCTGGCAGGTGTCTGACAAACCATTTTCATTAGTGACCACAAGATTGACTACATAGTTGCCAACATCAAATAGAATGCCTTCCTCCAAAAGAGAAAAGGCAAGGTTGGATTGCTCTGGATTAGGGTTGTCGGAATCGTCATAAAAGAGTGCTGCTGGGGGGGAAACAGGGAAGCAAGAATTACCAATATCAAATTCCATATCTTTACAAACTGCGACAGGCGGAGGGGCATTACAGAATAGCTCATCCCCACTAATGGTCCAATTATACTGATCAATCAGTGTTTGCCGCTCATCTTGGGAAGTGCAATAGGTTAGTCCTGATACACTAAGCGTGATATTTGACGGTGGCGAAGGCGAACTAGCCCAGCCGGCAAGAGTGGCATCATAATTTTCTGTACTCATACCGCTTGAAGATAAAAAACCGAAAAAAGCGGAAACATTGGAAATATCCCAGTTCCCAAGGTTCTGGTTAAACGCCGAGGCGCCCTGAAACATAAAATTGATGGCATAGACAGCAGTAGCGCTGGTTACATCCCAGTTTCCAATATCTTGATTGAAGACTTCATTGGATTGAAACATTTGAGCAAAACTAGTCACATTAGATACATCCCAACTGCTTATTGCCCCATTAAATGAGGAGCCGGCGAACATTAGCCCCATTTCAGTGACATTAGATACGTCCCAATGCTCTAAAGAGTTAACCTGCAGAGAGCCACATCCTTTAAACATAGCCCCGCAACTTATACCTGCTTCTGAAAACAGAGGGGCGCTGGTCTCTTCGATGGATACCAGATATTTGGAAGATAGAAACATACTTGAACAAGATTCCCAGGTTACGTTTCCCCATTGTTCTACGCTTATCAATTGGGGCCAGGCTTCATTAATTTTGAATTTCACGTCGCCATCTCCATAAAAGGCTATCTCCTTGATGCCTGGCGTACTGTATGAATGACCTTTGGCAAGAAAAGAAGAAAATGAAGTAAACATGTAAGTCGTATCGATCGTCCCATCATTTTCCCAATCTATGCCAAAAGTTCCCAATCCACCCCATTTAATAGGTTTCAGCTGGGTTTCAGTTGGGTTCCCAGCAAGAGATTGGCTAGTCCCCCGGGTGTCAATTTTAATAATGAATGGAGCCTTCGCAAAGGTGGTGGACTGGGCGTTGCCTTCCCGGACGGAAAGCCCCCCCATCACACAAACTAACACTAGTACCCATGTACTAATTCTAAAAAAAGTCATTTTCATTTTTTTGCATATTTGTTTGAAATTAAAAATGAAAGCCTTTCGGCATTCACTGCGAACATCACAAATGAACGATAAAGCCAAAACAATTCATCAGGATCCCTACAAAAAACATCCGCTCTTAAAAATACACTAACCTCTGTCTATCAAAATTTTACACCTTATTGTAGATAAAAAATGGACAAGCGTAAATCGATTTATCGCCTAAGCAGCCCATGAGTGCCCCCTCCAAGCTTTAATAATCCGCCGTATGCCAAGTTGAGATTGGACAGTTTCGTCATGAAAATCAAGAAATGATGCCTGCCTTTTGCGCCAGAATGGCCGAAAGGGTTCGGGATATATCTTTTTTGCTTGTTTGGCGGAGCCTGCCCCGCATTTTCACGGGGTTCATAGACTATGGGTATGCAAAAGGATCATGCTCCAAATACAATTTTAGAGACTGAAGCTTTGATTTGCCCCCCCCGGCTGAAAATGCGCTGATTACAAAGCAACTTGGGATTGTTCGTTCTGAAACTATCTAAAAAACAACCCCGAGCCCACAAAATTCTCCCCGCCCCGCCAGTCGGGCATAAACTGATAGCGCGGCCAGCCGTTTTCGGATTTTTCGCCATCGCGGTCCTGCACCACCATATTGAAACGGACGGAGCGCCAGTTGTCGCCCTGCCGGTCGGTGATATAGGACATAGGGATAGCTGCTTCCAGCACATAAACGCCTTCGGCTTCCACCCGGCAGCGGTATTCAGCGCCTTCCGGCAACTTGTCCTCATAAAAAACAGAAGCCGGCAACGCCTCCGTTTCCGGTGCCACCGTGAACAGGATGGAATTTTCATACCACCCCTGCCCTGTCCGGCTGGCACTGACAGCGGCAGGCTCGGCATTCACCACAAACCCAACAAAATCCTGCTGCCAGGAGACCTCCGCGGTATCGACCCTAATCTGATCGTCTTCCACCCGGGCAGCGATGTAGAGGTAATCGTCATCGTAGCCAAGGTTGAAGCGGGCGTTCAGGCTTTCGCCGGGGAGGTCCTCCAGGGTATAGGGCAAAGCCGCCCATTCCTTCAGCTTTCCGTCGACTTTGACGCGTTTGGGAGCCCTCTCCAGTTCATACTTTTGTGCCGGGCGGAGATTGAAGGAGAAAGGGATGGACAGGTCCGGGAAGTCTTCGGTATCGAAGCGAACCTCCGCTTTCAGGGGCAGGGCTTCCAGGTTGGAGAGTGCGGTTTCGCCTTTGCGTGCTTTCAAATCGACCAGCAAGGTGTCTACGGAATTAGGCGCTACTGTCATTTCAGGCGTACTCAGCACACCGGTCAAACCCCAGCTGAACTGCTGATCCCACTTCACCTGCATGGGCACATTTTGGTCGTTGAAGACTTTGACCACCATCTGCGCCTCCTCAAAAGCAGTACCGTCCATCAGCAGCGGCTCCACGCGGATGGGACGCTGAGCGGTGATGGTTTTCACAAAGTCGCTGGACGCAGAAGTGACCACATTTTCATCCCAGATACCGTCGAGCAGCAGGTTCGCCAGCACCGGGCCTTCTTCCGTCATCGTCACCCACACCACATGGTCGAACTCGCCCAACTGCGGGCCGCGCAGGGCACTCCCTCCGCCGGTGGTCGCCAGCATAAAGTAGCGCCCTTTGTTGCGCTCGTACTTCACATAATGGTGGTGGTGCCCCACAAAAACCGTGTGCCTGCGGTTGGCCAGCAGCTTTTCCACATCCACCCACCGCTTGGTATCCTTGAGTATCCACAGCGGTTGGTGCATGAAGAGGAAGGTCCAGCGCACCTCTTCATTTTCCGCCAGTACCTGCTCAATGTATTTGTATTGTTCGTCGGAGATCGTCCCCCGGTTGGAGCCCCGGTACTGGTCTTCGGAGTTGAGGCAGAGGAACAGCACATCCTTGTAAATGAAGTGATAGTAGGTCTGCCCGAACCGCTCCAGGTACACCCGCTCCATGACTTCGTTGGTGATGTCATGATTACCCGGCACATAGAAAAACGGCATCTTCAGCTGGGCAGTGAAGCCGGTAAATTCCTCCCACTGCCGCTCCAGTTCCACCGTATCCTTCGTGTACCCCTCAATCAGGTCGCCCACCGACATCACAAACTCCGGTTGCAGCAGATTCAGCTTGCGCACCCCGTCCATAAACACGCCCGGGCGGTGCCCCCCGGTCCGGTCCGTCACAATCGCAAACTGGAACTGGCAGTCATCATTATTCAGCTGCAGGCTGGTGAAGGGGTGGGGCCCGGCGGTGGTATCAATGCGCAGGGTGTCGGAGGCGCAATTTTGGCTGTAGGCGGCTACTGTTATCAGCAAAGCGAAGGTCAGGAGGCAAAATGGACGGTACATGTTGTTTTTGAGGCTAAAATACGGGGTTTGGGGTTAATTGGGGGTTAAGTTTTGGTGGAAACTGTTCCATGCCTAACGAATACGGGATGAAGGCCCCTTACCCTTACAAAAAAGCCCCCTCCTCCCGGAAAGGGCCTGCAAATTAATTGGGGTTATACATAGAAACCTTTTGATGCCAGGCAGGCGGGTGTTTGGGTTAGAAGCCCTGCCGGGGCGGGCCATCGCCGGAACGGACAAATGGGTTTTAGGTGTTTTCCGGGCTGGTTAAATGACCTTACTTTTATATACCGGAAGCGCAAGTGCGTCACGCCTGACCGTAGGTTTTTTTTTAAAAAAGAGGATTTTAGGGACAGGAAGCACAAAAAATGAAGAAAATCAGCCCTGAAGTGTGATGTATCAGGCATTGCGGTATATATTAATGATCAAGCACTAAACCACTATTTATGCCGTCAGACGAGGAAATCATCGCTATGCTGCAGCAGGATGAGTCCAGGGGCACGACGCTGGTCTATGAAAAATGCTACCCCCATTTTGTTAGCCAGGCAAGGCGCAAGGTACAGCGCGCACAGTTGGAGGACGCGGAGGATGCATTCCAGGAAACCATCTTGGTGTTTATCCTGAAATTTATCCGTACCGGCCGGATCCGGGTGGAAAACGCCCAGCTGATCGGGCTTTGGGTGCCATTACGTAAGTTTTTAGCCAGAATCGGCCTCCGCATCCTGATCCGGGCGCTGCCCAAGCCGGGACTGCCGCCCCCGCCGCCTGCCGATGCTCCGGAATCGGAAGAACTCGTTGAACGGGCGTTAAAGGCTTTCGGACAACTGAAACAACCCTGCAAACGGTTGGTGTTTTACAAAGTCGGACTGGGCCTGGAGGCGAAGGAGATCGCATCCATCCTGCAAATGGAGAGCCAGGAGGAGACGCCCATCAAGGAAGGGACCATCCGCACCCGGCTCTACCGGTGTATGGAAAAACTTCGGAATTTTTACCGCTAACGCTTTCGGCTGAGCAATCAATAACCGCTCCAAAGCACCAAAAAATTGGCTACATGAAAAATGAATTTGATCCCATATCAGAACAGGAACAGGATTTGATTTTCCGGTACTACCAGGGCGAAATGTCTGAAGGGGAAAAACGGGAATTTACGCAGCTGCTCCGTAAGGAAAACTTCCGGCAGGCCTGGGAGCAGCAGGCCTACCTTCAAAAAGCCCTTGCCCGGGGACTGGAGGATGAGGATTTACGCATAAAAATCAAAGCAGGCGCAGAGGGCTACCATGAAGCGGCAGCGATGCGAGCGAAAACAACTGTCGCTAAAGTAAGGCCCCCTTCTACAACCAACCGGCCGGTCCGGGCTTTGGGATGGGCGGCAGGCTTTCTGCTGATTGTGGCCCTTGGCGGGGTGCTATGGGCCAACCTGAATTACTCCGACTCGGCTATTGCGCAGTCCTTCCAGGAACCCTTGCTGAGCACGATCGTCAGAAGTACGGAAGCCGAGCAGCAGGTGTTCCGCGCCGGAAGACAGGATTTCTTCAATGGCCGGTATCAGCAAGCGGAGAAGGCGATGCTGCAAATCAGCCCCGACAGCCCTAACTTCCCGGAGGCTCAGGCGCTGTTGGCCTATAGCCTTTTCTACCAGAAAAAGTACGAACTGGCCCTGCAATACTTCGATCAGCTGCTGCAGGTGCATTTCAGCCAACTCCCGGAGGCCTACAAAAGTGAGGAAAAACTCCGGTGGTCCCGGCTGCTCGCCCTGCTGGGCATAGGGGCCGAAGACAGCCCGCGCTTCCGGGAAGAACTGGACTTTTTCCTAAAGGGCAAGAGTACCTTTTATGCACAGAAGGCAGAACGGCTGCGGCAAAAACTCGACAGCCCGTTCCGTATCGTCCTCTTCGATTAGGTTCAGGAAATCCCTGCTACGCCTTTACACTCCGCTTACGATGAAGGCCCCAAAGCAGGACCACAGCCAGTAAAACCCCGGCAGCTATCGGCTTCCGCCAAATGCCCCCCTTTGACAACACCGGCGACATGCTCCCAATCGCCACACAGGACGACCAGTAGTAAGGATGCGCTTCCACATCCCCTACCCTGCGCACATAATCGCGCTTGGCAAGGGTCAAAGCAAGGTGTTTCGGCATGCCGTTGCGGAGGTTGCGGTAAAAGCCTTGCATAATCTGCGTGGTATGCCCGCTCGATACTTCCCAAAGCGTGGTAATCAGGCTCCGGGCGCCCCCGTACGAAAAGCCCCGGGCCATACTGAGCATGCCCTGACCGCGCCGAATTTCGCCCACACCGGCGTTGCAGACACTGGTCACCACCATGTCCTGCCGCATGGGCAATCGGTACAATTCGTGCAAATACAGGGCACTGTCCCTTCCGGCCTGCCCGGGCTGCAACATAAAGCGCGACCGGCTGGGATAACGGTTGCTGAGCTGCCCGTGGGCGGTGTAATGGTGGAACCGGTAGTCCCCTCCAATGGCTTCCAACTCTTGCTTGTTGGAACGATCCCAAAGGGGGTGCACAAACCAGTGGAACAGATTGAAAAAAGAAAACTCGTCCTGTATGGTTTCAATCTCTGCTTCAAACCCGGCTCCGTTCAATGCCAGCAGTTCCCGGGGGCGGCGGTCGCGGGCATGGGCAGCCATCATTTCTTCCAACAGGCTTTCCGAGCTGCAGTAGCTTAGGGCGAGGTCTGCTACCAGGTAATGATAGCTGGGGTTGCGGTAATAACCGTATTCAGATTCGGGAACGGGCCGGGTCAGCAGCGCATCAAATGGCAGCACGTTCAGGATATCGTCGGGGATGATGACGAGCTGTTCAGGCAGACCAGGGCCTACCGTATTCAGTGGCGCGATCAACCACTCGTATAGCTGATGGGCCCGGTGGGCGTAAATGGCTTTGGCTGTCTCGGAAGGGTACTGCGCTTTGAGCTCCTTCAAATTGGGGTTTTCCCCATCGTAAAATGGCAGGTAGATGGCGTGCACCATTTCCTGCACGGCTTTCGCCAAACGGGCCCTGGGCAAGGGCAGGGTGAAGACCTCGGGGGCAGCGCCCGGCCGGAGGTAAAACATCCAGGTGGAATCCTCCCCCACGAAGTATTCCAGCAGAGCCTGACCGGGGCGGAGGTGCTCCAGGGCTGAGCCCACTGTGGCTGTGGTGGTATCAAACTTGGCGGCATAGTAGCGTGGTGCCTCTTCCTCCAGCTTTTTCATCAGCGCCTTCCAGCCTGCCTGCGCACGGTACAGGCGTTGCTTAAGCGTATCCCGTGCTGGCCCGCTTGTTTCTGACTCGTGCAATTGCTCGGACAGGTACTGAATATCAAATTTCAGGAGCCGTTCCCGCTGTAGCAGGTCCTCGGGCAGATCAAAATTGCTGACCTGCGCATCGCGGAAAGCTTCCAGCAACAGCAAGTCTTTGCTGCGCTCAGATACAGAAAACGCATAATTGAGGTAGAAGGTGTCCTTCGGAATTTGCCGGTGCAGGGCATAGCTGACCTCGATAGCGGTTTCAAAAAGCCCGTAGCACTCCTCCATCAGGTACTGCTTGTCGTAGTCCCCGATGTACCCGCTTTTGATGTGGTTGGCCAGGCGCAGCCCGCGGTCGGCTGCCTCCCAGGCACAGTGCAGGCTGCTCTGGTCTTCAAAGCTGTAATGCACCTCCGCCAGCCGGTACAATGCCGTGAGCAAGGTCTTTTGGTCGTAGGCGGCGTCCAATCCATTGGGCAATCTGCAGTAGCCGCTTCCCGACGAGCGCCCGGCCAGTTGCTGAACAGCCGCCTCATAGTATTCCAGGGCCTCCCCCATTCGCCTCCGTTTCCGGTTCATATCCCCAAGGGCCAGATAAGTCTGCGCAGTCTGTTGATTGTGGACCTGATAGCGGTCGTGCTCCAGGGCCAGCTGGAAATAGTAAGCAGCATTGTCCCAGTCTTCCAATTGGGTGTAGGTGATGCCCAGCTCCCGGTAGGTTTCGGTGCGGAAGGGGTCTTTGGGAAGCTGATAAGACAAGGAGGTGCGCAATAACCGAAGCGCTTTGTCCACTTCCCCCAGCTTGCGGTGCAGGTCTGCGTACGCATTGCAGGTGTTGATGAGGCGGTTGGTATCTGCTTGTGCGGCCACTTTGGAAAAAAGCGCCAGGGAGGCCTCGTAATGCCCTTTGGCTTTTGGGTAATCTTCCATTTCCTTGTACACATCGCCAAAGTGCTTATGGACCAGCCCTTTATAGGTGGCTTCGGCTTCAAAGGAATCTGCAAAGACCAGGCTTCGCTCCAGATGCCCGAGCGCAAGGTCGTATTGCCCTTGCTTTTTATAGATATTCCCGAGGTGCAGATGGTCATTGGAGTAATAACTGTACAGCTTCAGGGGGATGGAATCCAGTATTTCCAGGTGGCGGTTGAAAACGGCTTTGCTCTGTTCGAAGGCACCGATTTTGTTGTAATAGTTACCCAGATTGGAGTCGTTCCAAAGGTGAACATAGAAGATATAGTCCTCTTCCAGGTTGACATGGTCGGCGGTAAATAGAGAGTCCAGCTCCCGGTAGGTGGCCAGGTAGGCGCCCATGGCGTCCATTTTGTTGGCAACATCCGATTTGCGGCGGAATAGATGGAACACCGCATCATGGTCCCCCGCCTCATACTGGACGCGGATCAGAGAGTCAAGCAGGCGGGCGGTGCAGGAGAAGTCATTGTGTTGCCTGCAAGCCCTCATACGTTGCTCTAAGGCTTCCGGTAAAGCAAACTGCCCCGGCAAATTTACCGGGGCATGCATAAGGCACCAACTAAGGCAAAAAAATTGAAAAATGGGTTTCATAACTGGGGTTTAGTGCCTATCGTGGTGGCTGGAAATCAAAGCTGGAGAAAAAATCGGGTATCTGGCTTCCTTCAGCCGCTTTGCCATAAAAAGCAGCCCCTCCCAGATAATCTGGTTGGAGCATCGTCATTTCCACCCGGACCTGACCGCCTGGTAAAGCCTTAACTTCAGTTGGCTCAGCGATAAGCGCTCCTTCTGCAGATTCCAAAGAAAACGTATGCTTTTCGAAAGGCGCAGGAAGCAACAGGACGAGCTGATCCCTTTTTAGTCGGATTTCCCGGCATTTCCCGGCCACTTCACAGGGCGGTGGAGGCGGGCACTCTGGTATACATGGAGCCCAACTGGCAATGGCCCCCGGGCACTTTCAACTATATCTTTGATGTCCCTGGATTGTTGGTTTTCTTCCCTTTGCTTATCCACTGTACTTTGGAGGTCCTGCAATTCTTTGGCAATGGCCGTTGCCGCTTTAGGGTCTTCACTTAGCCGTTGGCTGTACTCATCCAGGCGCATGGAGACTTGCTCGAGGATCAATTGATTTTTTTCCTGCGCCATACTGAAATCAGGGTACAGGGTATAAATGTTAGCATCCTCTTCTGCTACTGCTTCCGCTGGTTCCTTAGAACAGGAAGCCAATACAAACAAGGACAGCAAGCCCCATAACATGGGTTTGAAGAATAGGTTGGTCATAACTATTTTGAGTTTATTTAGGAATAAGTTATCGTATACGAGATATTCGTTCTCTACATACCCTATACTGCAGCACAGCACTTCGTCACACTTTTTTCTTATTTTTTTGAGGGTGCTGTTCGACAACTTGCCTTTCCGGATGGGACTGGGAAGTATAAGTGGCCGCACCTCAGCGAAGATGCGGGTCCAACATTGTACAAGACACAATATCCATACTGGAAATCAAAGAAGTTTCGGCCCGGCGGGCTGTGTTAGGCTCCTGCGTACCACCGCTCCCGCATCCCCACCAACACCCCATTCACCCGCCCCACATCCACTGAATCCGGCAGGGTGCTTTGGGCGTAAGCATCCTCCAGCTCCGCCATCTTCTCCTCCGCCATACCCAGCAAGGTATCGTAATCATACTTCCCCTGCCGGATATCCAGCAGCTCTTCCCGGTTCGGGCGGCGCACACGGATGACGCCCTCGCGCAGGATTTCGATGCCCATCTCCAGCAGGCGGAAGGTGTGCATCATGTTTTTAGAGTCGTACTCGGCGCCGTGAGCAAGATTGGTCTGATAGCGGGCCTCATTGCGCTTTTCCACCCAGTCCCAGTAGGCTTTGTAGTCCTTGCAGTAGGTGGCGTAGCCGTCCTTGTTGAAGTGGAGATAGCCGAGGATAGCCGCTTCCTTGGGGATACTGCTGAGCGACAGGTCATTGGAAGTGGGCTTGCGGAGGATGCCCGCGTAGCCCAAATCGCCGGTAGCGTCATAATGAATGGCGTAGACCTCCCGGAAGTGCGGGATGGCGGAAAGGCCGCAGCGGGATTGCTCAAGCCCCTTTTCCTCCAGCCACTGCCCGAGGGAGACGGAGCCGCTGCCCTTAAGGACGTAGCAAAAGTCCAGAGGTGTCTGCCGCTCCCGGGGCATCGGATTGACGATCTTCTTATTCAACCCCCGGGCTTTTTTGATCTGTGCGTAGGCGTAGCCGCCGAAGGTGTCTTTGCACTTTTTGGAGAGGAACAGCTCCGGTATCAGGTGGTCCATGATAGGATGGCGGTAGCGGATGTATTCCGGTGGTGTAGCGAGCAGCTCCAGCATATTGGGGTTGTTCTTGGCCAGCAGTTCCACGAAACGGCCGAGCTCAAAGTAGACCGTATCATTCGTATCGTCCGCTACC
Organism: bacterium; assembly: GCA_024742755.1. Lineage (GTDB taxonomy): Bacteria > Bacteroidota > Bacteroidia > Chitinophagales > Saprospiraceae > Phaeodactylibacter. The sequence goes on from JANSXW010000170.1 coordinate 11,756, forward strand.
TGTGGGGTGTAGCTAAGGCTGTAAAATTCTGGTTGCGGGAGGATGAAAACGCCACGGATGTCGGTGTCGGAAGTGGGCAAATCGGTACCGTAGGCGCGGCTGCCGGTGATGCAGTCGTAGAGTAAAAAGTCAGGGTTAGATTGAAGGTCTTGATAGGTCATTTATTCTCTTTCTACAGCAGGTATACTGACGATTAAGTGGTCTCCGATAAAGATCGGAGCAGCAAACCTACTCAATGCCTGCCTTCGTATCGATACTTCGGCAGACAGGTCAGCATTCACGCTAAGAAGTAGCTTGCCCCGGTGTTGCAAATCCAAGATTCCAGACGATGAATGTCTGGACTGTAAGCCCGACATTTATCGTTCCCCGTGCTGGCCGTCAGCGCCAGTAGGTGACCACTTCGTATTGCGTATAACATGGAACATATGAAACAGAGTTCCCTGTCTGTCTGCTTAGCTATCTACGACCCGCTAGATTCTTCTTCTTCGAGAACGTCTATCATCTCATTAATTGTGATAAGCAAAGGTGGGAGTTCGTTTCTTATAACATCCCAGACTATATTAATATCTACTCCAAAATATTCGTGTACTAGCATATTTCGTAAACCAACTACCTGCCTCCAGGATATATTTGGGATACTGTTTTCTCAATTCATCGGATAGTCGGTTGGATGCTTCTCCAATTTACTTCTAGTTGACGGATAGAAGCATTGTATATCATTGAGTTCGCCTCAAATACTTCGAAATTAACGCCATCTACATATGACAGCACTTCGATAATTGCCTCTTTGATATGCAAGAGGCGAACTTTGTCCCCCAATCTACTTTTCATAGATCAAGCGCTTATCTTTTTCAATTAGCGGAGCAATATGTTTTGATAAAGCCTTGGTAGAAACCAAGTCCACCTTCTTTTTTAACAAATCTTCCAGTGCCAGTTGCATTTCTATGAACAGAAGACCTATACCTTCTTTATACTCTAAGTCTACCAATATATCAACATCACTATTAGCGTCAGCTTCTGCTTTAGCATAAGAGCCAAACAAATAGGCTCGCTTGACCGGTTGTTGGCTGAAGTATCGTTGAATAATATCGATATGTTGTTGTTTAAGCTGCATACAAAACTTATGAATCAGAAAAGTACAACTAATTCTCACTAATTGCAAGGGT
>JANSXW010000059.1 GCA_024742755.1 bacterium
GCCGTCATCCTGGCCATATTTGCCGGTCTTGTCCTTTTCCTCATTTACCTCGACAGGAAACTAACCAAATTAGAGAACCAAATTAAGGACAATGATTGATCTCGAACCGAAATCACAAACGAGCTTCTATCAGAGTGTTCAAAACTACTTTGAAAAAGCAGCACAGCACACAGGCCTGCACCGCGGGCTGCTGGATCAGATCCGGGAGTGCAACGCCGTTTACCAAATCCGCTTCCCCGTCAAAGTAGGCAATGAGTACAAAGTCATTGAAGCTTACCGCGTGCAGCACAGCCACCACCGCACCCCCACCAAGGGCGGTATCCGTTACAGCAACCACGTCAATCAGGAAGAGGTGATGGCACTGGCAACGCTGATGACTTACAAATGTGCCATCGTGGACGTACCCTTCGGAGGGGCCAAGGGTGGTGTAAAAATCAACCCGTGGGAATTCACGCCTTCTCAGCTGGAGAAAATCACCCGCCGCTACACCACTGAGCTGGTGCGCCGGAACATGATCGGCCCTTCTGTGGATGTACCTGCGCCCGATTACGGGACCGGCTCCCGGGAGATGGCCTGGATTTACGACACCTACCGCACTTTCAAGGGCGACGACATTGATGCCGCTGGCTGTGTTACGGGCAAACCCGTGAACCAAAGTGGTATCCGTGGCCGGACAGAAGCAACAGGCCGGGGCGTATTCTACGGCATCCGCGAAGCCTGCGATCAGGTGGAGGACATGAAAAAGCTGGGGCTCGAACCGGGCATTGCAGGCAAAAAGATTGTCCTGCAGGGCCTCGGTAATGTGGGTTCCTACACCGCTACCATCTCACAGGACGAAGGCGACGCGATTATCGTGGGCGTTGGCGAAGTGGAAGGTGCCATCTACAACGAGAAAGGCATCGACATCCACGAACTGCTGAAGTTCCGGAAGGAAACCGGCTCCATCCTCGGCTTCCCGGGCGCACAAAACCTGGACAAGAAAGACCGTACCCGCGTGCTGGAGTTCGAATGCGACATCCTGGTCCCTGCGGCCCTGGAGAATCAGATCACGACCGAAAATGCACACCGCATCAAGGCGAAGATCATTGCTGAGGCAGCCAACGGCCCGATTACATCTATGGCAGAGGAAGTACTTCTTAAGAATGGCAAGCTGATCATTCCTGACGTCTACCTCAACGCCGGCGGTGTGACCGTATCTTACTTTGAATGGCTGAAGAACCTGTCGCACATGCGCTTTGGCCGTATGGAAAAGCGTTTCAATCAGCAAATCAACCAAAACCTGGTAGACCTGATCGAGCGGACCACCGGCAAGAGCGTGACCGATCGGGAGCGCATGATGGTGGCCCGCGGGGCGGAAGAAATCGACCTCGTGCGCTCCGGCCTCGAGGAGACGATGATCACGGCCTATCAGCAGATTCGGGAGATTATGATGCGCAAGCGCAAGGTGGAAGATCTGCGGACCGCCTCCTTCGTAAGCGCGATCAATAAGATCAGCAGCGACTACCTGTCGCTTGGAATTTTCCCATAAACAGCGGAGCATTCCTCAACTTACAACGTACAGCGGGCACCCAAAATGTGCCCGCTGTCTAGCTATATACCCTTAGTATATTTGGCGAAAAGCCATTTTGCAAAATATTTTATTATCAAATACCCCTTTGGGGTTTGCAATTAGCTGTTTTTGTCAATATATTGGAGCGGTTTTGTAAAAACTGAATAATCAACAGGAAAATGTCGGACAAACTGGACAAAATTGACCTCAAAATTCTGAAAATCCTTCAGGAAAGCAGCAAAATTACGAACCTGGAGCTTTCCAAGCGTATTGGTCTTTCGCCCGCTCCCACCCTGGAGCGCGTAAAGAAGCTTGAAAACTCTACCGTAATTGAAAGCTACCACGCCAAGGTTAATCCGCAGTCAATCGGATTGAATGTAAAGACCTTCGTATTGGTATCCCTGGCCTGGCAAAAGGAAAATGCCCTCAACCACTTCCTTGAGAAAATCAAGGAAATTGAGGAAATCACGGAATGCTACATCATCACCGGGGAAGCAGACTTCCTGATCAAGATCGTTTGCAAGGACATCCCAACCTACGAAAAACTCTTGTTCAAGACGCTTTCGCAGATTGACGAAATTGAGCGCCTGAAAACGCTGATGACGCTTTCCACCGTAAAAGACGCCAAAGTCCTACCTTACCGTTACGAGTAAGCGCCCGGCATATTCTAGCTAACACCGAACACAGCCGTTGCTGAATTACCTACAGCAACGGCTTTGCGTTTTGGAGTGGGCTCAACTTCCTCTATGTCAGCAAAACAACATCACACCATGCTGTGGTCCGTTCGGCCGCCCGGCCGGATGGCGCCCTCCTACCTCTTTGGCACGATGCACGTCAGGGACCACCGCGCCTATACCTTCTACGAACAAGCCTGCCGCTGCATCGACCAATGTGAAGCGCTGGCCCTGGAGTTCGACCTGGGCAGCATGGATCAGGAAGCACAGGCGGGCTTGTTGCAACAGGTCCCTGCACAGTCGCTGGAAGCCCTCCTGCCCCCTCGCAAGCTGGAGAAAATCCGGAAGTTCTTCCTGCAGGCGCTGGGTTTGGAAATATTCCCGCTGCGGCAGCTTCCTCCCCTGCTGGTCAGCAACATCATCAACGAGCGCCTGTTGGAAGAAGACCACCCTATGGCGCTGGACGAGATGCTTTGGCAGTACGCCCGCCGGGCAGACAAAACCATTCTGGGCATAGAAACCTACGAAGAACAGCTGAAGGTGCTGCAGCAGATCCCGCCGGAGGTGCAGGCGCAGTCAATTGTCGCTATGGCCCGCCGTTTCCGGCAGCACCGGCGGCATTTGCTCCGCCTCGCGGCACTGTACGCAGCGGGCAACCTCCCACAGCTGCACCAATCCTCTAAGCGCAGCCTTTCCGGCATGCGCTACCCGATGCTATACCGCCGCAATGCCATTATGGCGGAGCGCATCGGAAAGATGTGCGCCGGGCAGCCCGTATTTTGCGCGGTTGGCGCTGGCCACCTGTACGGCGGCAGAGGCGTGCTCCGCCTGCTGAAGCAACAAGGGCTCAGCGTCGCCCCTGTGCCTCCTCAATCAACGCCCGGTCCTTCTTAGGCAGCCCGGAGACCACCAGGTCATAGGAATGATCGATCAGTTGGAGCAGCAGCGCCTCCTCCAGCCCATCTTCGAAGTACACCGTATTCCAGTGCTTTTTATTCATATGCCATCCCGGGATAATCTGAGGGTGCTCCTCCCGCAACTGCTGAGCCCGCTCCGGGTCACATTTGAGGTTGACCCGAAAAGCCTCCTCATCCAGCCCGGTAGCGGCAAACATTTTGCCCATCACCTTAAAGACCAGAGTATCCGGCCCAAAGGGAAGGGTCTCCTCCACCCCCGGCTTATTAAGGCAGTAGGCCCGGAAAGCTTCGATATTCATGGCGTTGTTTTTCCCTCAAGTTAATCGTTTGCCGCGAAAGCGCAGCAGCAAACGCACCAAAATTTGAATGTGATTAGAGCACGTTCGGAACATGTCGCGGAACACGTTAGAGCGGGTGGCGGCTGCCGAAATTGCATGTTCGACGGAGGAGTTTGCGAATTTCTAGCGTTTTTGCTTCCTTTTTTCGCGATGAAAAAAGGAAGAGCCTCACCGGCTTAAGGTGAAGCCCAGTCAAAATCGATTTGCTTCAGCATCTTTTCCCCCGTTTTCATGAAAAACTTATTTGGTGGGTTTGCCGGGAAAGCGCAGCGACATTTGGCGGCTTGATATTTTTTTTATCTTTGGGGCGTTCAAAACCCACCCACACAGGCCCCGTAGTTCAAGGGATAGAATAGGTGTTTCCTAAACACTTGATCCAGGTTCGAGTCCTGGCGGGGCCACTCTTTGGCCACGGCAGGGCGAGAAGCCTGTCCCGGTCTAGCGAAGTAGGCCCCAAAGGCCGTCACGTAGCTTTACCGGGAAGTCCTGGCGGGGCCACTTTGCCATCTGTAAAAAAAGGGGCTTCAGCGCTACTCGCGTAAACATTGCGTAAACATCTACGAAGATGCAGTGTCTGATCGACCCATTTTACAGCATTTGCGCTAAAATGCAATCCTTTTCAAATTATTTCTTCTTCTCTCTTTCCACCCGTCTTGAAACAACTTTACAGACTATTTGTCAGAACACTGTTGAGCGGTAGCTTTTCCGGTAGCGCGTGCCGCGGTATCCAGTCCAAAGTACCCGAAGCCAGCAATGTTAAAACAGGAAGAATAAAAAATATTGGGACTCATTCGATGTTTGAGTTTGACAAAACAAAAACAAAGATGAAAAACTACAATTTACTATTAGCGTTCTTTGTCCTATTGGTTGGGTGCCAAAATGATGACGGCGAACCTATTCAGATGGAACCAATAACTCTTAATTTTGCCCATGTCACTGTAGATGAAAAATACCTGGAACTTCCTCCAAATGGAGATTTAGCTGATAGTAAAATTTTTATATCCGATCAAGATGGAGCAATCGTCCTTGAGAATGCTATTGATAATGGAGGTCAGTATTCACTTTCCACAGAAGTTAATGATTCTTCAGAAATAAACAGTTATGACCTTTCTTTAGCGTTCTTTTTTCAGGAAGAAAACAGGATTAGCGGCTTAATTGAAACCTTTATTGACGTCAAGGATGCCGAAATTCATTTAAAGAGGGCTGGTGTAAATAATATCACCCCTTACTATTTGACAATAAAATCGGAAGAATATTTGACTCCTGATATAATGTCAGATGTTGGGTACATTATTGAGTCGAATTTAGAAAATGAATTACGGATCCGATTTAATATGCGCTCGAATGATGACAATTTGTATTTCCTGTTGACGGCAGAAGATGGTACAAAAAGGTATTTTCTTAAAGAAAACATCCAATCAGGGCAATCAGATACTATTGACTTCAACTTTATGGAAGAAGCTGAGTATAAGCTAGATTTCGATCTTCCCAGTATTTCAGGTTTTGAGCTTAAAGCCTACGGCAAGAAAGATGGTTCAAGTTTGGATAAATATGGGATCTTTAAATTGGGGCTTCACAATCAGAATCAAAGCAATAAGCTTTACTTGCCAGTTAATCTATTCAATACTTTTCAAACAATGGCATCTTATACTGCAGATGGGAAAGAGTATACTCTTTTTAAAGAAGTCCAGGAATTAGAAGGAAGTATTCGCCTCAGCGAAATCCAAGGTGAGTATTTCGGTAATTCGCCAATTGATTTCTTACTTGCGTCAAATTCTGATTATAGCTACTATAAAATAAAATTTAACCTAACAAAAATTAACCCTACTGGTGTGAGCCAGACCTTTGACTGGATCGTATATGGCGAGTCAAGCCAAACTGTCGGAGTAAGCCTTCCTAATATATTAGAAAAAATCGGATTGGAAGATGTAGAGACAGGGGAGTTTAAGATCAGCAACGTAACGATTGAAAAAATTAGTGGTATTTCGTCTTATTCAGAATACATAAATAGCCATACTAATTCTGATATTAATATTTTCGATATTGCTGAAGCAGTTGAAAGAATGGAATGGTAAGGCCACACTGCCAAAACAATGCCTACGTGCAATGCAGGCGAAAATTTTGGCACCAACCCTGTTGGCGTATGCCGATATACCGACAGGGAACAGCTGGCTGTTTTGGCACTGGCGGATGGTTTAATGTCCTCAATCGCAACAATCCAGTCTGTCGCAAATTGTTGCAAGGCCTCCCCTTTCAGCCCTAACTGTAGGGCTCTTCTCTCTAGTTTGCCCCCTTTGGGGTTATGGTCGGGATCCCACTGCACTCTGACCTCTGAACTTTTCAGATCGGCTGTCCAGTCCTCTTTACGCTCATAGACTTCCTGCTTGAAAGAAGTATGGACGGCCAGAGAAAGTATCTCATCGAAGTGTGTTTTTCGGAGTTCACCGGATACTTCCTACCGGGCTGCATACTGGCAGATTTCAGAATTCGGGCGTGCAGGAGTTCTTCGTTCGGATTAACGCCGTTGCCTGCATAAAACAGTAAGCCTGCCAGTACCCACGCTTGCCAAAAAGAGAACTGTTGCAAGTATTTGCTTTTAGAAAACTTTATTCCTGAATCGCCTCCAGCGTTGCCGACTTATGTAAGTATTGCTCACGAATCGTAGGGTTGCCTCGGTAACTAACAGTGGAGAATTCATCGGCTCTTACCTCCAAGTCTCCGGTAACGTAAATCGAAGCGCTAGAATGATTTCGCGTGTGTAATTTAGCCTCAACCGCTTGTAATTCGGCGATATCGATTTTGCAAAACTCTTCTGTGCTGACATCCACAATTTTTGTTTGGCCTTTTAGTTTCAGGCCTGAATGGTTGCTGGCTGTGATGCCTACTTTATCTGCATCGATGGTTTCAATATTGACTTTGCTGAATTCATCCGCTTCGATATTGGTATCACCAACATGCCCTAGAATTTCCAAGGTGGCGTTTTTTTGAACATGCACTTCAAGTTCTTTCGATTGTAGCTTCAAATAAGCGTTTGCGAACTCATCCAATTGTATTCGGAATTTTTCGCTGATCACTTCCTCCTCAAAAACGACAGTTGCGTGGTTGCCCACGTCGATGCCTTCTAAGGTGGGCACGGCAAGGAGCAACTTGATCGCCTGACTAGGATTGAGGTTTGTGTTATTCATTTTATCTACTTTGAGCACGCGCTTATAGTCTTCCTGGCCAGTGCTTGCGTAATAATTATCATAGCTGGTACGCAATAAAGCCTGGATATTCTCATCCGTTTCGATTTCTAATTTTGTCTCGCCTATGGTGACATACACTTCAAAAAACTCCTCCACTTCCAACATGGAGATAGCTTCGATTGGGTATTCTACTTTGATGATTTTCCCATTGCCCTTTATGCTGTTTTGTTCGATTGTGACCAGGCTGCTTTTCGCAAAAATCAAAATGCTAAGGATGGATAATCCCATAACGGAAATAGCAGTTAAAAGAATTTTATTGCTGGTTTTCATGGTTGTTTATTTTCAGAAGTCAATTGATAAAGAGCATGCTCCAGGACTTGCAATTTACATCCGCTCTAATTCTGATGCCCGTTTCTAATGCGTTGATATATACTTTTCAATTCATCAAAGTCAATATCAAGCAGCTCCATGGTCTTAAACACTTCCGGGAGGTACTGGGTGATGAATTCTTCCCGGCGGAGCATTGTGGTTTTCTGAGTAGCATCATCCGCTACGAAGTAACCGATACCACGTTTATTGTAGATGATCTCTTGTTCTTGCAAATATGAGTAGGTACGCATGACCGTATTGGGGTTGACCTGTATCGTTGCAGCCATCTCGCGCACCGACTGTATTTTTTCGCCCGGCTTGATTTTTTCGGCAAGAATGTTCTCGCAGATGTAATCGGCAATTTGTACGTATATCGTTTTAGTGTTCTTGAAATCCATTATACTTCTCTTTCTTTAAGTTTGAAATAAGCAACAACCCAAAAAAGCGGTGCAAGTACAAACCAGAAGATATGCTGCAGTACAGGCCATGCGGTAAACTCAATGAAATTTTGGAAGTTCTTGCCTGGCATTACCTGCACATTATCGACCGGTGTGAATACGCCATCGAAGTATTCAGCAAAAAGTATCCGAAAGGTTATCCACATTATCCCTCCAAAAACGAGTGCCAGCAAGAATAGTGCAAAAAGCGTCTTGAAGAATGCGAACCGGTTAAAGGCGATAGCTCCGAGTATAAATACGGATTGGATAACCAGGTACAGCTTGATCATAAACAGGTAGAAGGGGGCGACCGGATTAAATGGTAAAAATGCATAATTGAAATAGGCTGCAATGGCATCGGCTACCTGTGCAAAGGCCCCGTACAAGGCGGAAAATAGAATCACATACCCCAGAGAAGTAATCAAAAGCTTCATGGTTAACTTCTCAAGGATCGAAGAAGGCAGGCTAAGGTATTGCATGCGCTGTTCTTTTTGATTGAGTTCGTTGAAGCTATTGCTGGTAAAGTAAAAACCGCCACCCAGTAAAATAATGCTATACCAGATTCGGTGAAAGTTAACGTAATCCTGATCCTCTGCCATGATAGCAGCATTGATGACCAGAAAAACAAAAACGACACTAGCCACGATCAAAGTCATGCGGTGCCCACTAAAAGTTTCTTCGCGGAAGAGATGCATGAACCTCGGGAAACTAAAAATTTGATTGGTAGTCATGATGTCATTGAGTTTTTAGCGTTCGGTGAAAAAGCTCCTGCACGCGGGCTTTGTTTTGCACGACGGCATTAAATAGCACTTCCAGGTCAACTTCCGTCTCTTCCCCATTAAGGTTTGGCGTAACGGCTAAATAACCGCCCGGTGTTCGTTCGGCGTAAAGGGCATCGCCAAGCAGGCGCTCATTGAAGTGTACCCCAAAATGTAGCTTGCTGGTGATCTCTTCGATATTGGCATTAAAAATGATCTTGCCGTCTTCGAGGATAATGACCGGGTCGATCAGATTGATCATGTCTCTGACCTGATGGGTCGAGATGAGATAACATTTGTTGTCATCAATCGAACCGGCGATTAGTTTTCTAAACTTACTTTTAGAGGGGATATCTAAGCCATTAGTGGGCTCGTCAAGGATCAGCAGGCTGGCATTTGTTGCTAAACCGAAGCTTAATAAGACTTTCTTTTTCTGACCGTAAGAAAGCTTATGCATTCTTTTACTGCGGTCAATCTCAAACTCGTTTAAGTAGCTGTCAAATTGCGCTGCGCTAAATTTGGGGTAGAAGGCAGCGTACACTTTTTCAAAGGTGTTGATCTTCATCGCTGGTACGAAGTACTCCTCGGGCACGAGGTAAAGGTCTGCCAAAAACGCAGGTTTACGATCCGCCGGATTGTAGCCATTAACCGTGAGCCTGCCGGATTTTGGATAGGACAATCCAGCGATTAACTTGAGTAAAGTTGTTTTTCCTGCACCATTTTTACCCAGCAACCCACAAATACTGCCGGATTGTAGATCAAGATCTAAATCACTGAAAAGCGGGCTCTTTTTTTTGTAGTGAAAATTGAGTTGTTCTATTGTTATCATCACCTTATTGATTTAGTGTACTACTTAACTAGTACACTACAAACGTACGCAATAATATTTGATACTGGCAACCTTTCCTAAGATTTTTTTGAAAGTTCCCTTTCTATAGAGAAGACTATTTTCGACAAATCAAAACAGATTGACGGCCCTAATTCTATTTCAGACAAGTCCGTACGTTAGCATTTGCTAAGGCAAAGAGGTACCTTGCAGGTGGTTATTGTACGTGTATAAATGACGTGAGCAGTAACCAAAGCAAACTCGGCAAACATAAAACAGATCGACAATGAAACTAAGCATACTTTTACTTTCAGGCATTATTGCACTGCTGACTTCCTGCAACGGGCAAACCTCAAAGCAACAAGCTCCTGAAACAGCATACATCGCAAAAGGAGATACCGTACCGGAACTTGGGAGCAGTATAATGGCCGTTTATCAAGACAAAAAGGATGTTTATTGGTTTGGCAGCTGGGAAACGGGAGTATATAAATACGATGGAAAAGCGTTGGTTAATTTTACAACAAAACATGGTTTGCTCAACAACAGAATTGATGAAATAAAAGAAGATAAGTTTGGTAATATTTACTTTGCCAGTGCCAACGCAACGTCTGCAATATCAAAGTTTAACGGAAATACTTTCACAACCCTGACGGCAGTTGCCAGTGAAAACTGGAGCCTTGAACCTACCGATATGTGGTTTAAGTATTCTTATGGAAATATGGGAAAAGTATATCGCTATGATGGTATTACTTTATTTGTATTGAAGCTCCCTAAGCCACCTCATCTATACAATCCATTTGCTGTCTATAGTATCTATAAAGACAGAAAAGAGAATATTTGGTTTGGCACCAACCCTGTTGGCGTATGCCGATATGATGGAAAGTCATTTGAATGGATCACAGAGGAAGATGTGACAGAATTTCGCAACGAAGGTGCAAACGGCGTGCGTTCGATTACAGAAGACAAGAATGGTGACTTTTGGTTTAACACTGAATATCGTTACAGCATTTACGACAGTACGACATTAAAAAGCGATAAGTTTTACACAAGGCACAAAAGCATTGGCGGTTTAGATGGAAAAATGGACAGTAATCTGGACGAATATCTATCAAGTGTAATAGACAACAATGATGATTTGTGGTTTGTGACTTATCTTAATGGTGTTTGGAGATATGATGGAATGAAAATTACACAGTATACCGTTCAGGACAACTCAAAGGACATCTCGCTATTCAGCATATACAAAGACAACAATGGCGACCTCTGGCTGGGAACACACGAGAATGGGGCATTTAAATTTAACGGGCAAACTTTCGAGAAATTCACCCTGTAACAGAGAAAAAACCGGGAATTGGAAAAAGACATAATCAACCTTCATAAGATTTGGATAGACACTGAAATTTCGGATAGATACGGTATTGTCAGCTTCTGTGCTGATGACGTTGAGGTCTCAGTCCCCCCTGCGCACCGAATTAAAGGGAAAACCAACTTTTTGAATTGGCTCCGGGAATCCGCTGACGGAAGCAGTATCGAAAGTATTGAAATTTCAAACCGGCAGGTCGTTTGTGTAAATCAATTAGGGGCGCTAAAAGCTGATTTTAAGACTACTGTAATTACTGAGGACAATCAACGGCAAATTATTTATGGGCAACATATGTGGCATCTGATTATGGAGGACGGTGCCTGGAAAGCAAAGAGGCTGACCTGGAAAATATACCAACACCCGAACCGTTAACTGTAGCACTGTAATCGTATGGCAAATCAGAAAGCTAACCATCCCAAAAGGCCAATGCAATACATCGCCAAAAGCCTCCCCAAAAAGGGGAAAGTAAAAAACGGAGACCACTTCGGTTTTTACGAAGATGAGCGGGTGCAGATAGCCTGCGTTGCGGACGGTGTAGGCGGAAATGCCTGCGACTGGAAAGCATCGGAACAGGCCTGTGAGGACCTCATCTATTTTTATGTGAATGAATTTGCAGCTTTGGGGGTGCGGGAAGGGATCGCGCAGAGCCTGAGAAAGACCTTTGCCAGAATATACTGGACCAAAGGCCGGTGTGAGGGCATGCTGACGACCTTGGTGGCTGTAATCATTGACCGGCAATCCGGTGAATATTTCTACTTTGGCATTGGGGACAGCCTGATCCTTAAATTTGAAGAGGGCGCAATTGAAGAACTGACTCCGGAATGCGCATTCCGCATACAGCCCGACTTACTGCCCTCCAGGGTAAAGAGTGGCGGGCAATTGAAAGAAGGCACCTGCTTTGCGTTGATGTCAGATGGGGTTTCAGCAAACCGGAAAAACTACCGGCAGGAAATCGCCCTGGTTTTGGGCTCCGAAAACTGGGAAAGCAAATTCGAAGAAATCATGTACCTGAACCAGCTCACCCAATTTGATGATATGACACTCCTGCTGCTGAAGGATTGAATGAGATCAGCCGGCAGCTTACATTATTACAGCGATATGCAACAATATATTTATGGTATACACGATCGGGACGATATCAATGATGGCATCAAAAATCAGCGGCCCTCTGCTGTCCCGGAATATTTATTCTGGTATTCCCTTCGGGCATGGCACTTTACATTCATTGAAGTCCAGATACTAGAGCATACTGAATTGCTGCAGCCGGAGATAGAAGTCGTTTTGTTCAGTCCGGAGCAGCAAGCCATCTTTCAGAAAAGCATACAGTATTTTGCAGACTTTTATGGCCATGAATCTTTTGATATAAATCGAAATCTGGTGGGACGAAGGATCGTGATTCACGTTCCGGCATACCATCCGGGACAACTTGGGGATGTATTGTCTGAAGCTCAGGCCAAAATGCTGGAGACGGAGATGTGGGAAGGAAACCGATTATGGATTTTCACCATTTTTGCGCTTCGGGAGGGCATTAATGTCGAGTGGCAAGAGGACCACCACAGGGATTTGTTTTATTTTATTGACTGGTGGATGTACTTTAGTGACCTCATTTCAACGAAGGAACTGCAGGGGATCAACCCATTTTTCTTGCTTTCAGAAGAGCACATTAGAAAAACAGATGAAAATCAACCGCTTAATCTAAGCCTCTATGAGCCCAGCAGGAATGCAGATGTAAGAATCCTGAAATGGGATAGAAAGGACACAGGTGCCCCCGAATATTTCTACGTAAACGGTTCCCGTGTAGGAGAATCGATTTATTTAATCCTCCATCATATTCATAAGAACAGCTATGAAGGACTGGGGTGGGAGGCGTTGAAACTTCACACAAAAACCTATTTTCTATAGCCTTCTTAACTTGCAAAGCAGTTTACAGCTGCCAGAGCAGCTCTGAATCACGACCCTCCAAAAAATCCAAAAAATGAAAGTAGAACTTTCGAAACAATCCTATAAAGACCCGGAGAAGAACAGAAACGGTGATTTTTGCGCCTTTGAGATACTGGAGGACGAACAGCTGGCTGTTTTGGCACTGGCGGATGGTGTGGGGAGCAGCCCCTGCGACTGGAAAGCCTCAAGGGTCAGTTGCCAAAAATTCCTTGAAGCCTTTAAGGCGGGAATCAGTGAGGATATCACCGAGCGCTTTTTACAATCCCTGAAAACCGCCAATCAGGAGGTCTTGCTAACCACAGACAGTTGCGAGGGGATGAAAACCACATTCTGCGGAGTGGTATGGGACATCGGGAAGAAAAAAGTACACTACACGAGTATTGGGGACTCAAGGATTTACGAGATTTCGAATAACCGGGTCAGCCAAATCAGCACGGATGAAGTAAAATCCGTTATCCTGCGGAAAAAAGATGGGAAACCCATGATCGTTGCTGGCATAGCTGTTACCGCAGAAGGGATAACCAATGTAATAGGCAGCCAACAGATTAGTTTCGGAATTGAAACAAAAGACACGGAGAGTATCGACGGTATGGTGTTATCAACGGATGGATTCCATGGGTTATCCACCCACTTTGAAGAAGATATTCAGGAGGCCATCAACGCCCTGAGCCTGGAACAGGGGCTGAAGCAGATTTATCAAAAATACAAAGACTTGCAGAAGGATGATATGACGATCCTTGCGCTAAGAAAAGTGGAAGAGGGCAATCATTATTCAGAGACGCTCGCCGCCATTTTAAATAACGGGGCGGTCCCGGACATGAGTAATTTTGAGCTATCCAAAGTGCTGTTGCGCGGAATAGAGGAAGGGATACAGGAACAAGATGCGGACAAGATAAGCAAGCTGATGGCCCTCTGCGAGGCAAGGCGCATTGATCTTGGAAGAGAGAAAACCGGAAATTTGATCTCCCTCATGTTCAGCGTGGATTTCCAAAACGGCGCGGTTTATCAGAAGCTTATGAGTCTGATGAGGTCCAGTAAAGCATAAACTCTAGTAAATGATTCGTACTTTCAGCCAAGTATGAATGCACTTCGCACCCAGCAACGTTACAATGGCTGCCTTACCACCCCACCCCTTTGGGAAGGCACCACAGTATCCCCCTTCCGGCAAATGGAGCTTGCGCTGCGCCCTGATCCTTTGGAGGACACAGCTGCCTTTGATCAGCACCGGCTCGGCAAGCTGGCGGAGGCTTTTATTTTTCATGCCTTAAAAAACCTCCCTTCGGTTTCCTGGATTTGCGACAACCTGCAAATGCAGCAGGGCAAGCGGACGGCAGGGGAAATTGATGCGCTGTTTTACCAGCAGGGCCAGCCCGTTCACCTGGAAGTGGCGTACAAATTTTACCTGTTCGATACTCATGAGCAATACGATACGCCCTTAGGGCCCTGGATTGGGCCTAACCGGAAGGACTGCCTGGTGCAAAAACTGGATAAGCTGCACCGCAAACAATTCCCCCTCCTGCAAAGCGAACTGGCCGCCCGTTACCTGGATCACTACGGGCTGACTCCCGGGGCAGTGGAACAAAGGCATTGCTTTAAAGGGCAACTCTTTTTGCCTTATCAGCAACAGGAACTCGACATTGCCCCACTTAATCCGGACTGCATTGCTGGCTTTTACCTGGCCTTCTCTGAATTAGAAGCTTTCCGGGATGCAGCCTTTTTCATCCCGCAAAAGCCAGACTGGCTGATCACGCCCCACCGGCAGGCCCAATGGCTGCCCTACGCTGCCGCCGTCCCCATTCTAAAAGCCGAAATAGATAAGAAAAGGTCCCCCATGGTTTGGGTAAGGCCAAAAAACGGTGCGTTGCTCAGGTGCTTTGTCGTGTTCTGGCCATCCGTTTAGCAGCACTTTATCGGTCAAAGGGTGGTTTTCGTCAATTCCTGTTGCGGCAGACCGGCAATTCAGGTATTTTTAAAGACGTAATTTTTCACACTTAAATCACCTGAATCAACATGAAAAAACACTACCTCATCCTCCTGCTTTCCCTGACTACCGCATTGACCGCCAAAGCCCAGCTACAGCCTGGCGATTGGGCAACCCCCTTTACCCTCACCGACATTTCCGGCAATGACCACCGGCTCTACGACTACCTGAGCGAAGGCAAACCCGTGGTAATGATCATTTCGGCCACCTGGTGCGCACCCTGCTGGACTTTGCACTCAAGCGGTGTGATGGAAGAAGTCTATGAAACTTATGGACCGGATGGAAGCGACGAAATCATGGTCCTTTTCGTAGAAGGGGACCCCAGCACTTCCTATGAACAACTTACCGGACAAGCCTGGCCTTCGCAGGGCAACTGGGTGGAGGGCACCCCCTACCCTATCATTGATGTGGAGGACTTCCAGCTTCAGTCCGCTTATGGCCTGCTGGGTTACCCGACAGTGGTCATGATCTGCCCGGACATGCAGGTAAAAGTCCCGCAAATGTGGTCCGGCATCAACACCTGGACTGTTGACTATGTCGTGAACCAGGCTTTCTCCTGTGAAAATGAACCGCTGCTGCAACAAGACGCCGCCATCCATACCTACGACATCGGCAACAGTTCCTGCTATGACGGTTTTGTCAGTGCCAATCTTTACAATACAGGCAGTGAAACCCTGACCACCGCTACCATAGAACTCCGCCGCGATGGAGAACTCATGGACACTTACAACTGGACTGGCGAACTGCCTACCGGCGCAGAAACGCCTGTCCTTTTTGAAGAGATAGACTTACAGCCAGGGCTGAATATTTTCTCCCTTACCCTCGCTTCTGATGATAATGACCTTTCCAACAACGAGGTTGTGGTGCCTTTCGTCAAAGCACCGGAAGTCTCTGTAAACCTCGACCTCTACATCCAATCCGACAGCGATGCCGAAGATCATAACAACCGCTGGCAGATTGTGGATGAGAATGGCAATGCAGTAGCAGAAGGCATGCTCGCCAACAGCACCTATGAGGAAGTCAGCCTCTCCCTTGAAGCCGGGGGCTGCTATGAACTGCGCTTCTACGATGAGGAAGGCGATGGCATCAACGAAGGCGGCTTCATCCTTGTGCTGGACGAGTTTGGCAACTCCATTGCCGACATCAGCGATTTCCAGGGTACCGAAGTATTCGTGAAGTTTTTGGCCACAGCCAATGTGAGCAGCACCCATCGTGCGGAGGCTGTCAAAGACTGGTCTGTATTCCCAAATCCAGCCAGGGACTTGGTGCAGGTGCAATATGTACTGAATGAAAGCAGCCCGGTACAACTCAACTGCCTGAATGCTATGGGACAGGTCCTCCAAACCCAGGCGTTCACAGTGCTGCCTTCCGGCACGCATCAGGCAGCGTTTGACCTGAGCAGCCTGCCAGGTGGCTTATACCAGATCCAAATCACGACTCAAAACGGGACAAGCACGAAAAGTGTCGTAAAGCAATAGCGAAAGCGCTAAAAAAAGCCCCGGTAGAATGCTCTGCCGGGGCTTTTTAATTTGCGGTGCACCAATGCTGTAGCCAAAGAAAGGCGCACTAGAGTTTATTAATGTAGGTTTTGTATAGACCATGGATTAGGATTTTTTGCCAGATCAAAGAACGCCCGGAACCTCGTAGCCTTAGCTACGAAGGTGAGGACGTGATGCAGAGCTGGTGAAAAAGGCAATTCAGGGGCATACAAAATTTACTTTAATAAACTCTACTAATTGACATCCATGCCCCGCACCACACGGGACAGCACACCGGGCAGAAAACGCTTCAGGTAAATGCCCATAATTTCTTTGCCGCCGATGTAGGCTTCTTCCTTCCTTTTGTAAATCGCCCGAAGTGCTTTGCGGGCAAAATCATTGGGCTCCAGCCCCTGTTTAGTCGTTTGCGCCATCTTGTTATTGGGAGAACCATCGCCGGTCAGCGCGTTGATGCTTACATTGGTATGCACGTAGCCCGGGCAGATCAACGTCACCCCAATGTTCTTATCGTAGACTTCAGCTCGGAGGCAATCAAAGAAGCCATGCAGGGCGTGCTTAGACGCCGCATAAGCGGACCTTCTCGGCGTGCCGATTTTACCCATCACACTACTAATGGCAACAATCTGCCCCTGCTTTCGGCGCAGCATATACGGCAGCACCGCCTTCGTAACCGCCACCGTACCGATAAAATTGACATCCATAATCTTTTGGTCCACCGACAAGTCGGTGTCCGCCACCAGAGAACGCTGAGAGATGCCAGCGTTATTGACCAGTACGTCTATCTTCCCAAAATGATTGATGGCCCGGGCAGTTATACCGGAAACCTTATCGTATTGCGTGACATCCATCGGCAGGAGCAGTACCCGGCTGCTGCGTGGGCAATTTTGCTGCACCCGCTGCAATTCCTGTTCGTTACGGGCCGACAGCACCAGGTCCGCTCCGTGTTCTGCAAAGGCGTAAGCCAAATGCTCACCTATCCCGGAAGAAGCGCCCGTAATCCAAATAACCTTATCCTTAAAATGCATGCCTGTTTTTTTTGCAAATTAACCGAAAAAAGTCGAATCCTCAGATTCTGCCTCTAAAATCCCCCTTTGGGCCGCCTTCGAAACCCACCAATCGACATTGCAGCTGTAAACGATTTGTCCTATTGTAAAAAGCCTTATATTTCCCGTCCCCATAACCCTGAGGTGCCTGCAAACGGGCCACCTCCGATTTGCACATTAAACTATGAAGACCATTTACTTTGTAAGGCACGCAAAATCCAGTTGGGAGGATGCCGGCTTAAGAGACTTCCAGAGGCCTTTGAATAAACGGGGGCTGCGTGATGCACCATTCATGGGCAAGCTGCTGCATGCGAAAGGCCTGCCGCCTGACCGCATCATTACCAGCCCGGCTGTGCGCGCCCGCACCACGGCTAAATATTACGCAAAAGCCCTGCAATATCCCGAAACGGAAGTACAGGAAGAACCGCTCATCTACGAAGCCTTCCCGGAGGATATTTTGCGGCTGATCGGGCAGTTCGATCCGGCATGGAATGTGGTGTACCTTTTTGGGCACAACCCTACCTGGACCACCCTTGCCAATTCTTTTGCCGAAGCCTTTATCGCCAATATTCCGACCTGCGGGACGTTTAGGGTAGATGCAGAGGTGGACGACTGGGCTGCATTTACCGCCCAAACCGGCCGCCTTAGCGAATTTCATTACCCTAAACAGTACTTTTCCTGATGCGACACGCCTCCTTGCTCCTGCTTGCCTGCTGCCTTAGCTTCTTTTTTTCCGGCTGTGAAACACCAGAGGAAAAACCCCTTATCTCAGAAGATAAGCTGATTAATGTCCTGGCGGATATACATATTGCCGAAGCTGCCCTGCAGGCCCTGAGAGGGCAAACCAAGGACAGCATGTCTCAGACCTACTACCAGCAAATCTACACCATACACGGCGTAGACTCGGTGGAAGTGCAGGAAACCCTGGAGTCCATGCGGGAAAAGCCGGCAGAGATGAAGGACCTCTATGATAAGGTGATGGAGCGGGTGGAAAAGCTCAATGCCAGGTCCAAAGAACCGGAGGAGCGGGACTGACCGCCATTTCTTAACATATACTTAATGCCGCTTTCGCTGAATCCGCCTGCCGAAGCCGTTAACTTTGACCGCATGCGACTTGGGCTCCTGCTAGAGCCCCTTTTTCAACCAATCCTCACATAGATGGACCCTGTCAAAATTCTCATTGTAGATGATGAACCAGATATACTTGATTTTATCCGGTATAATCTGGTAAAGGAAGGATTTGAAGTCTTTACCGCATCCAATGGAGAAGATGGCATCAAGACTGCCGAACAAGTCAAGCCCCGCCTGATCATCCTCGATATCATGATGCCCAAAATGGACGGCGTGGAAGTCTGCCGGCAGTTGCGGAGCAAACCGGAGTTTGAACATACCCTGATCACCTTCCTCACCGCGCGGGAAGAGGATTATTCCCAGATTGCAGCCCTTGATGTGGGCGGAGACGACTACATCACCAAGCCCATCCGCCCCAGAGTATTCCTCAGCCGGATCAAAGCCCTGCTGCGGCGCTCCGAGCGCCGGGAAGAAGAACGGGAAGAACCGAACACGCTTTCCATAGGCGACCTCATCATTGACCGGGACCGGGTCACCGTTTCCAAGGGAGAAGAGGTCATCGAACTGGCCAAAAAGGAATTCGAACTGCTTTACCTGCTGGTATCCAAGCCCGGCAAAGTCTTTTCCAGAGAGGAAATCTTCAACAAGGTATGGGGCACAGACGTCATCGTCGGCAACCGCACTATTGATGTACACATCCGGAAACTCCGGGAAAAGATTGGAGACCACTACATCAAAACCATCAAAGGCATTGGCTATAAGTTTGAATTTTAGGCCCTGCGTAGCCGTCTTGTAATCCCATTAAACACAACCACAACCTGATGCTGAAAAACCCTACGCCACAGCAAATCGCACAAATCGTAGCGCTGTACATTACGGCTTCATCCCTCTTGGTCTGGGGCGCGCTTGAAGTGGTCCGTGCCCGCTTTGAACTCACCTGGCTGTTTACCCTGGCACTGCTCGGCATTGCCCTGTTCGCCTCCGCCTACCTGATCACCATTTTTTACCTGCGCAAGTACATCTACCGCAAAATCAAACTCATCTACAAAACCATCCACAAGCACAAAGTCTCGCCTCAGGAGAAAAATAAAAACATTGATGTGCGCGAAAACATCATTGATGAGGTGGAAAAACAGGTCGCAGAATGGGCCGAACAGCAGCAGGAAGAACTGGATAAGTACAAAGCCTGGGCGGAGTACCGCCGCAACTTTGTTGGCGACATCTCCCACGAGCTCAAAACGCCCATTTTCAATATTCAGGGTTACCTGCATACGCTGCTCGACGGCGCATTGGAAGACCCCAACGTCAACACCACCTTTCTCCAAAAAGCGGCCAAAAATCTGGAGCGCCTGCACATCATCGTGGAGGACCTGGAAGCCATTTCCCGCCTCGAATCCGGGGAGCTGATGCTGGAGATTCAAAGCTTCGACATCTACGCCCTGGCAGCAGAGGTATTTGAAGACCTCGAATTCAAGGCCAAACAGCGCAACATCACCCTGGAATTTAAGGACGGGGCTTCCCAAAGCTTTAAGGTGCAAGCCGACCGGGAGAGCATCCGTCAGGTGCTGACCAACCTGGTGAGCAACTCCATCAAATACGGGGAAGAGAATGGCCGTACCCGCATCGGTTTCTACGATATGGACGGCAACATCCTCATCGAAGTCGCAGACAATGGGCTCGGCATCCCCAAAAAGCACCTCAACCATGTCTTCGACCGCTTCTACCGGGTAGACAAAAGCCGTTCCCGGGAGCGCGGCGGTTCGGGACTGGGCTTGTCCATTGTGAAGCACATCATTGAAGCGCACAAGCAGACCATCAATGTGCGGAGTACGCCCGGACTGGGCTCTACTTTTGGGTTCACCCTCAAAAAGGGGAGTTAGCTGACGGGCTACCGGATCAGATTCACCTCACCTGACCGCTCCACGGTGATGCCATTGCCTCGTTCCAACACCAAATGATACCCGTAGACACCTGCCGGAGCCGTTTCCCCTTTGTACATGCCTTCCCACCCCATCTGACTGGCAGAAAGCTGGAAATCGCTTGCTTCGTAAACCAGGCTGCCCCAGCGGTTGAAAATGCGGAAACTGACACCCCGAACAAATTCAGGGCCAGCGTAGGGCAGGAGCACATCATTGATGCCATCGTTATTGGGTGAAAAAGCCGTAGGCACATAAATCCGTTCCACATTATTCACTTCCACTACAATTCTTGCGGTAACCGTGCAGCCATCACTGGTTAGGCCGGTAACGGTGTAGGTGGTGGTGCGCTCCGGGCTCACCCTCACCGTTGCACAGCCCTGGCATACGGCCGGTTCCCAAACCAGGTTATCGGGAAGCTCCGTACCTGCGTCCAGCGGTTGCGCCACCAGGTCTATGGAATCGCCCGGGATAATGATGGGTGCGGCCCCCTGCCCGGGCGAGAACAGCCGAAAACCTGCCGGAACCGCAGATTCCAGGTCAAATAGCGCAACGCCCTCACAGCCACCGCCATCCTGAACACGCAGGCTGTAGTTCCCTGCTTCCAGCCCGGCAAACGACGGAGACTGCTGCAACGGTTGGTCATTTAAGCCGAACAAATAGGGCGGCTGCCCCCCAATGACGCTGTCCACGATTAGACTTCCGGTGCCGTCAGGCGTGCAGCCCGGATTAGTGACACTGACGACCAATTCAGGGGTAGCGCGGTTGTCGGCTACGGTTATGGTGTCCGCATTAGCGCATCCGGTGCTCGTATTCGTGACTTCCAGCGCATAAGCGCCTGCTTCAGAGGCCGTAGGGTTGGCAATGCCTGTATCGGAGAGCACGCCTCCGCCCAGGGGCGTCCACGTATATTCGAACCCAACCATGGCAGGGCTGCCAACCACAACCTCATCCCTATCACAATCCAGGCTGTACGGCCCGCCGGTTTCCACCACAGGAACCGGCAGGATATCAAGATTGAAAAAGGCAGAGTCCGGCTGGCAAATGCCGTTGTTTTGTAAATAGGCAATTTGAACCGCTCCGGAGGTGGTCAGTTGAGCCAGGTTGAATTGCCCGGTGGAGGCATTGAGGGCACCATCGGGTACATCTCCTGCGGTAACGGTCCAGGTCCCGCCCGCGTCCGCGCCGGCCAGAATATCGCTCAGGTCCAACAGGCTGTCCAGTGCCGCGCAAAAGTCCAGGTCCTTCCCCACTCCGGCAGCTGGAAAAGGTACGACAGTAAAGTCCAGAGCTGGAAAGGGGCCATCATAGGTACAGGCCGGGGCACTGCTGTCAGAAAAGCTGGCAATGACGATGCTCCCACTCCCGGGGACGGAGACAGACAAGGCATTCGTCCCGGCTTGCAGCCCCGGAAGGGTATTTGTCAGCCCATTGTAAGTGTACTCCACCGTAAAGGGGCCCGGGCTTTCTGTTTCAATAAGCAGGGCCAAATCCAGAGGCGCCCCCTCGCAGAGTTCGGTTGCTCCTTCCAGGGCCAAGTTGTAATCCGGGCATTCCAAGGTTATGCACCCTCCGGAATAAACATGGCTTAGGCAGCCTTCCGCTGACACGGCAAACAGCTCGTAGTTGACCTGCTGATTTTCTGTGAGCCCTTCGATCAGGTAAGTCGTATCAGAAGTGAAGGCCCCGGTTGGCCCATCGAGCACATCCATTTGGTAGGTGCTTGCGCCCATCGTAGGCGGCCAGGATAACAGGATGCTGCTCGCAGTCGCCTCACAATCTACAGCGGGTACCGTGCCCGGCGTTTCGCCAACGGTGATGGTTATCTCCGCAGTAGCTTCACAAACCGGCCCAAAGCTGATGTCATCGAGCGCAAAGTCGTTGCCTGTAGACTCGTTGTTGACATTGGTCACGCAGATTTCCACATCAGTGGCGCCCCCCGAATTCCAGGTGGCATAGAAGGGCACCCAATCGCAGGTAACCGGGGTGGCTTCTGCGGTATTCCCCAACAGCACCCCATCAAAGGAGAACTGCAGGTTCGCAGGGTTTTCCGTAGTCACTGAAGCGACCCAGGCTGAAAAGGCATAGTCCGTACCAGGCGTTACGCTCACCACCTGACACCAGACATCGTTTTGCTGATCCGAGCTGTTCACCACCATCATATTGCCATTGCCGGTGGTATGGTCACCACAGGGCGCAAAGTCCTCGTGGGTAGCCATGGGGTTGTTGCTGATCAGGTATTCGCCTTCATTGTGGAGGGGCCCGTTTGGCCCGCCACTCCCCTGCCCGTAGTCGGTCGTAAACCCGGCATTGCCCAGTTCAAAGTCGCCGTTGAAAATTAGATTTTCGCCTATCGCCTGTGCGGTGATGGTGTAAGTTTGGGTCGTTGCCGGGGTTGCAGTCGTCACAGCAGCTGAGGGGTCGGCCAGCCCCGCACCGGGCGACCACTGAAAGTTAAATGGCGTGGCCGAAAAAGAAGCAGCAACCGGCACCGGTTCGCCAGGCGTGCACAGCGTGGTGTCTTCTGATACCGTGATGGTGAAATTATCACAATCCTGAGAGAACCCTACCCTTCCAAACAGCAGCAAAAAAAGGCCTAAGCCTGCTAAGCGAATATTCATAACGATTCATTTTTTGGGAATAAAGCCACAAGGAGCCCGACCCACAGATCAGGCCGCCCGTTTCCAATACCTGGAAATTGATATAAGTAGGACCGGGGTAAAAAAGGTTGGAGATTTGATTTGTTGCTGTGGTACCGGCAAAGATAGAACAATCTGCCATAAGTGCAGCCCGCTTGAAAGGAAGCTTTACGGAACGGTCGGTTTCGACCCAGGCAGCGCAAAAAATACAAATGCCCCGAAAGCGGTTGTTTCGCTCCCGGGGCATGTTGCAATCAGCGCCTAAGGCGCCTGTTTGTCATTTACTGATTTTCGTTGAGCGGAATCGGGAACTGCTGGAATACCTGATCACCAGGCCGGTCGATCGGCAGGTTATCCGCATTCAGCAAACCATAGCGGCGCAGGTCGAACATGCGGTGCCCTTCCGCCCAGAAGGAATAGCGGCGGTTGTAGAGCATTTCGTCGATGAGCGCATCGCGGTTAACGTCTCCGTCATAATCGCCCAATCCATGTGCATTGCGGATCACGTTCAGTGCCGTCACGGCATCATCCAGGTTACCCTCCTGAATGCTGGCCTCTGCATAAATCAGGATCAGCTCCTCGTTGCGGATGATATCAATTGGAGAAAGTGCAGACTCATACAGTGCAGTCTCGTGTGTACCATTCAGCCCATCCTGAGAGGTGGCATCTACCCGTGGGCGGAACTTGGACAGCCGCATATCTCCTTCCCGGATATCTTCGATGTAGGAGTTGTGGACAATGATTTGGTCGCCGCTCTGCCCGGGAATTTTAAATACCGGATTCAGCACATCACCGGAAGCGGTGCTGAAGATCATTTCAGGCCCCACAGTGATATCACCGTCAAGGTCCAGGAAGGAATCTTCCAGATAGCTCAGCGCATCACCGTATTGTTCAGCGTACGTAGCAGCACGGGCCGCTATGGCACGGTTGAACTCAGCGTAACCTTCCGGTGTCTCAAAACCGCCCGCGTAGCCTGCTGAAAGCGCGAAGTGGAATTCTGCACCCTGAAGATCATCATATGCCTCGTCCAGCAGGCTAAAGATTTCACTGAAAGCATCTGCTTTGCTGACAAATGGCCCCAGATTTTCCGGGTCGGCAACATCCACCCGAATGCCGTTATCGTTAAGGCGCATGAGCTCCTGCAGGAACATCAGCGCTTTAACCGTTCTTGCATAGCCACGGTAGCCAGCCAGCTCTGCTTCAGAAGCGCCCTGAGAATTGGGAAGGGCTTCCAGCAGCAGGTTTACATTTTTCACTACCTGGTAGCGGGTGCCCCATGGCGCAGTAAGGTAAAAGGTATTGTTATCCAGGCTGCGCCCTTCTTTGCCTAGCAAATCCTCGGTATTTCGGGGATCCGCATTAAAGATGTAAAGCTCCCGGGCGATTGTGCCGGTAGAGGTAATATAGGTATCCCAGGCCGTGCGCATCCGGGCTTCTGCCCCGTAGACCAAAAGGTCCAGCTCATTAGGCTCTGCCTCCGAAAGGATAGCGCTCACACTTGGCGCATTGGGATCAAACTGCTCGTCGATAGTACAGGCACCAAGGACCAGCAGGCATAATGTGCTTATGATCAGATTTATATTTTTCATAGGAATGTTTCCTTTTTAGTTCAACAATTGGGCCGGTCTGACCTCATTAAAATTCAGCTGTAACATGGAAGTAAGCCTGACGTGTACTTGGGAAAGGCGTTACTTCAATACCTGTAGACAAGCCTGTCGTTCCTTTGGTGGAAACTTCAGGGTCGTAGCTGCTGTAGTCGGTCAGGGTAAGCAGGTTACGGCCCGAGACACCCACACGCAGGCGGCTAATGGTATTGCTGAATTTAGGCAGGGTGTAGTACAATCCCACCTCACGCAGACGGAAGTAAGAAGCATCCTCCACAAAACCCACCAGGTCAGCGTATTCTTCAGGAGTGGTACCGCCAAGGTTCGTTAGCAGACGGGACAGGTTCAGTACATCCCCTCCCTCTTTCCAGTGCGTCAGGAAGGTAAAGTCGATGTTGTTGCCAATCTTAATCTGGTTGAACCAGCCCAGCTGGAAGTCAGGCTCCACATCACCAATGGTTTCAGGGCCTTCCGGACCGTTGCCTTTCAGCTGTGTAATAGGCTCGCCCTCTTCAACAAAGAAGGTACCAAGGCCCAGACCAAATGCAACGCCAGTTGGAACAAACGGAGGCACACCCAGGCGGGTCACTTCTGACCGATTGTACCAGTAGTTGACGGTAGAATTCCACTGGAACTTATCACGGTTGACCGGCGTAAAGCCCAGCTGCAACTCAAGCCCCTGGTTACGAAGGTCAAAATCGTTCCGGCTTTCGTCCGCCCATCCGGTTGAAGATGGAATGTCAAAGTCGTAAAGCAGGTTCTCTACATCCCGGATGTAGTAAGTCACACCAAGGTTCAGCTTGTTGTTCAGGATACCAAAGTCAGCACCGAATTCCAATTCCTGAGAAGTTTCAGGCTCCAGGTTGGGGTTACCAAGGCTACCGCCGGAACGGATACCTACCTGTCCGCCAATATTGGTGGAAGCTAATGTCGTGAACAGTGAACCGAAGGAAGCACTGCTGCCTGTTTCACCATAGGCCACGCGCAGCTTAAACTGGTTCATACTATTGATGCTCCAGAAGTCAAAGTTGGCTACGTTGACAGCCAGCGATGCCCGAGGGAAAGCAAAAAACTGATTGGGGTCACCGTTGAGGCTCGACTTGTCAAAGCGGATGCCCACCGTACCGATGATTTTGTCATCCCAGTTGACTTGTTCCTGAGCAACGAAACCGAAGTCTTGTTCTGTTGCCAAAGCCTGGCTGATCTGCTGTGCACCAGAGTTCTGCAGGTTTGTCTGGCCCGGGATCAACTGTGTGGCCCGGTTGAGAACCAGGTCGCGGTCGAAGTTTAGGTAAGTCACCCCTACCTGTGTGTTGAAGTTAATATTGCTCTCCGTGTAGTGGTCCAACACGGCAAAAGCCTGATAATTGTAGTTCAGCAAGCCGTTGCGGCCCTCACCAATAAAGCCGTTGTTGCCGCCTGCCTGCGCCTGATGGGTTTCCGGCACATAAACGGAAGTCTCGTTCAGCAGGAAGTCAACCCCCACATTACCCGTCAGCTTGAAAATCGTACGGTCAGTCTGATAAAGGTTGATCTCCATATTGGCACCGGAGATGAAGCGGTTGTTGCGCTCTTCGTTCCAGGTGTTGTCGCGTACAAAAATGGGGTTACCCGCTGCGTTAGGGTTCGTCGGGTAGTTGCCCAGCTCATCGGGGAACAAATTCACCCAGTCGCGTGTAAAGGCCAGGTTGTAGCCGTAGCTCAGCCCTCCCTCGTTTTCATTACCGGTAAAGCTCCGGCTGGCGAAAGAGTTGATGTAGTTGGCATTAACGCCCATCTTGATCTTATCAGAAATGCGGTGGTCCACATTCAAACGCATGGAGAAGCGCTCAAAGCCGGTATTTTCAATAATGCCTTCCTCATCCCGGTAGCTGGTGTTGAAGTAGAAAGTCGTCTTCTCATTACCACCGGAAATAGACAAACGGGAATCCGTGATGAAGCCGTCATTGCCATAAATTTCCTGCTCGTAGTCAAACACTTCGCCGTCCGCTACAGCACGCTCAAAACGAGCCCGCTCATCCGGACCGAAGGCCTCTTCCACTTCGGCAGCCGTGTACTGACGGCGGCCCACAAAACGCTGAATGGTATTTACACCAAAGTCCTGCTCAAAACGCACCTTGGTTTTGCCAGCCTGCCCCTGCTTGGTCGTGATGATGACCACACCGGCATTTGCCCGTGTACCGTAAATGGCCGCGGCAGAAGCACCTTTCAGTACCTCGATGCTTTCAATATCTTCAGGGTTCAGGTCCGCCAGACGGTTGGAAGCATTCTCCTCAGAGCCGGAGTTCGCACCGGAAGCAAAACGCAGGCCACTCGGAATTTCCGCATTGCTGATGTAGACCCCATCAATAATAAACAGCGGCTGGTTGTTGCCCGTCAGGGAGGAAATGCCCCGCAGGCGCATGGCAATACCACCACCGGGCGCACCGGAGCTGGAAATAATGTTTACACCGGTCATCTTACCGTACAAGGCACCATCTATGGTTTGCTGAGTGGTCACCTCGGTAAGTTCCTGGCTCGAAATGGTGGATACGTTGTTGGCCAGGTTAGAGCGTTTCACCCCTGAGGCCAGACCCGTCACCACCACCTCTTCGAGGTCGGCAATGTCTTCTTCCAGGGTAACACTCAGGCGGTTGTTATCCGGAGTGGCCTCTATTTCCTGGGAGGCAAAGCCTGTGTAGGAGAACAGAAGGACAGCACGCTCTCCTTTGACATTTAGATTAAAGTCACCGTTAAAATCACTAACGGTACCCGTTGTGGAACCTTTGACAATGATGGAAACCCCAATCAGCGGTTCCCCACTCCCATCGGTTACGTTGCCAGTCACATTGAACTGAGCCATTGCTGTTGCGGTGGTGAACAGCAAAGCCAGCAGCATGCTGAACTTTGTAGCGTAATTCATACAATTTTGAGTTTAATGAACTAATGAATGCAAAGCATGGTGGCATGAAGCCACTTTGACATAATAATTGAGCTGCATGCGCTTCGGTAGCACATGTACGTTTGTACCGCTGAACTGAAAAAGTCAGACAGTATCCGGCCTTATGAATCGCTATTTTTCTTGTGTGCCAATAAACTGACGGGCTCGAACTGGGGTGCAGATTTGTGGTTATGCCCTGTCCTTGGTCGCGGGATAAATATAGCAAATTTTCTCAGGCTTCCATTTCTCTTCGATTTTTTTCGATTAAATTGGCAATTCACCCGTCAATAGTTGGCAAATCCCCTTAAAGGGCAAACAATACGGAACACACTCATTTTCAAAGTGATAAATATCAGCCGGGGTAAACTTTGGCATTCCGGTGATATCACCTAATATTGGCGCTTAATTCTATAGAGATGGAACTGATTTTCCAACGACTCCGGCCTCACTGGCCTGCTTTAAGCCTCGCAATTGCCTTTTTGCTTGCCCATTCATTCGGCCTGTACCGGGCTGTCTTAGGGCTTGGGCCGGGCGAATCTGTGGCGCTGACGATCCTTTTGATCACCGCACTTTTCTGGATTACAGAAACGGTCCCCCTCTATATAACCAGCCTCGGCGTACTCGCCATGAGTGTGCTTTGGCTGCTCCCGGTGCTCAATGGGCTGGGCAGGGAAGCGCAAAAGGATGACTTCCTTCAGGCTTTCTTTGGAGACATCACCCTGCTGTTCATGGGCGGGTTTGTGCTGTCTGCACTGCTTAATAAGTTCGGGCTGGCACGCCGCATCGCCAACTGGATGATTCAAAAGACCGGCAACGCGCCCGACCGGGTACTCCTCGGCCTGATTGCCATTTCCGCCCTGTTGTCTATGTGGATGAGCAATACGGCGACGGCGGCAATGATGTTTGCAATTGTGGGACCGCTCATCCTGCAAATCCCGGCAGGGTCTACCTTCTCTAAGGCTATTGCGCTGGCTATCCCCTTTGCCTGCAATATCGGCGGGCTGGGCACTCCTATAGGCACGCCACCCAATGCCATCGCTATGGAATACCTCAACCGGTCGGGCATAGAAATATCTTTTGCCCTTTGGATGGTCATCAGCATCCCCTTGCTACTCCTGCTGCTGGCAGCGCTTTGGCAATTGCTGCTGCGGCTCTACCCTCCCGGCAACATTAAAATTACCATTGACGAAGACCCTGTCTCAGCAGACAACTTTACCGTAAGGCAAAAAATTGTCATGGTCATCTTCGCCCTCACCATTCTGGGGTGGCTCACTGGCGGCATGACAGGGCTCAGCACTGGCTTTGTGGGGCTGCTGTGCATCATCATCAGCTTCGGCATTGGCCTGCTCAATACGGCGGATTTCCGGAATATTTCCTGGGATATCCTCTTTATGCTCGGTGGCGGCCTTTGCCTGGGCGTAGTATTGGATGAAAGCGGGCTGACCGACACCATCGCCCATGCCATCCCGATGGATCAGGGGTTCCTGTTTGTTTTTGCCGTCCTGCTCCTGATGGCAGCCGGTATGACTACCGTGATGAGCAACACGGCGACAGCCAACCTTCTGATTCCGGTCGCAGTTTCCCTGCCCGGCAACGAGCTGCTGTTCTCCATCGCGATCGCCATCATGTGTTCTACCTCCATGGCGCTGCCGGTAAGCACCCCGCCCAACGCGATTGCCTTCGGCTCCGGCCTCTTGCAGGCGAAGGATATGCTAATTGCGGGCTTAATACTAACTTTATTGGCTTTGATCGGTACTGCGATCGCAAGTATTTTCTATATTCCCCTATTCTTTTAAACCCTAACCTATGGAACTTCACGCTCAGCATTGCCAGTTTTGTGATTCCACGGATATGAGGAATATCCTGGTCCGGAAAATCGGCGAGTCAGATAAGGTTTTTGTGCAGTGCCAGTCCTGCGGGTCATTCGTGGCCAGTTACGTGATCGCCCCGCTCGGCTATTACCACCACGGCAAAGGCTACGATTCCTTCCTCCGGGGCATACACCGCAGCGGCGAGTTCATGAGCGGCAGAAACATGGCCCGCATGTTTGAAGACCGCAAAGAGCAGGACATCGAGGAGTTCAAGGAGGTCCTGCGCCTGATGGAAAAGAAGGAAGACCGCCACCCACCAAAAGAAAACCCCGGAGACAATCAATGATCCCCGGGGTTTAATGCCTTTCGCTTTTCAGCCAGGCTAACCTTTGTTCTGTAGCTTCGCCCAGGTATCCCGCAGCGTCACCGTCCGGTTGAATACCCAATGGTCAGCCGTGGAGTCGGGATCAACGCAGTAATAGCCCATCCGTAAGAACTGGAACTGCTGTCCGGCTTCCATGCGCCCAACATTCGGCTCCACATAAGCCGCTTCCAGCACCTTCAGCGATTCCGGATTGAGAAATTCCAGAAAGTCTTTGTCCTCGTGGCGGTCCGGCGTAGGGTCGGTAAACAGGCGGTCATAGAGCCGTACCTCTGCCTTGCGGGCGTGCGCTATGGAAACCCAGTGCAGCGTCCCTTTTGCCTTGATGCCGGAAGTATCATCCCCGGAACGGCTGTTGGGGTAGTACGTACAGTGTACTTCTTTGATTTCGCCCGTGGCCTCATCCTTTACATAATCCTCGCAGCGCAGGATATAAGCCCCTTTCAGACGAACGTCGCGCCCAGGCCCCATGCGGAAGAACTTCTTCGGCGGGTCTTCCATAAAGTCTTTGCGCTCAATGTAAATCTCTTTGGAGAATGGCATCTCCCGGGTGCCCATCGACTCGTCCTCCGGGTTGTTCTCCACTTCCATCTGCTCTACCTGCCCTTCCGGATAGTTGGTAATCACTACCTTGAGCGGATCGAGCACCGCCATAATCCGGGGAGCTGTTTTGTTCAGCTCATCGCGCACACAGAATTCCAGCAGGTTGAGGTCGATGAGGTTTTCCCGCTTGGTGGTCCCGGCTTTGTTGCAGAAGGTACGGATAGCCATCGGTGGATAGCCCCGGCGGCGCATACCGGAAAGCGTTGGCATACGGGGGTCATCCCAGCCATGCACGTGGTCTTCCTTGACCAGGCGGAGGAGTTTCCGCTTGCTCGTGATCATATAAGCCACGTTCATGCGCGCAAACTCGATCTGCCGGCTGGGGAAAATTTCCAGTTTTTCAATGAGCCAGTTGTAAAGGGGCCGGTGGTGGAAAAACTCCAGCGAGCACAAGCTATGCGTAATGCCTTCTATGGAATCTGACTGCCCGTGGGCAAAGTCGTACATAGGGTAGATATTCCAATCGCTGCCCGTGCGGTGGTGGTCTTCCCGCTTAATGCGGTAGAGCACCGGGTCGCGCAGCAGCAGGTTGTCGTGCCCCATGTCGATTTTGGCGCGCAGCACCTTGGAGCCATCCGGGAACTTCCCGTCTTTCATGCCTTCAAAAAGGGCCAGGTTTTCTTCCACGCTCCGGTTCCGGTACGGGCTTTCCTTGCCCGGCACGCCAATATCTCCTTTCTGTTCTGCGATTTCCTCCGCCGAGGAGTCGTCCACGTACGCCAGCCCTTTCTGAATAAGGTCTACCGCAAACTGATATAACTGCGCGAAGTAGTCGGAGGTAAATAAAGCCTCCCCTTCCCAGTCAAAGCCCAGCCATTTGACATCGCGCTTGATGCTCTCTACGTATTCGGTTTCCTCTGTGCTGGGGTTGGTGTCGTCAAAACGGAGGTTGGTTTTGCCGCCGTACCGTTGAGCAATTTCGAAATTGACCGTTATCGCCTTGGCATGCCCGATGTGCAGATAGCCATTGGGCTCCGGTGGAAAACGGGTATGTACCCGCCCGCCGTGCTTGCCATTCTTGATGTCTTCTTCAATGATCTGCTCAATGAAGTTTAGAGATTCTTTGGTTTCGTTGCTCATATCTTTGGATTCTAATAGACGTTTTGGAAATCGGAATTACATCCGGGCCGGCATCTCGATGCCCAGGAGCTGCATTCCGGTTTTCAGCGTATGCGCGACCGCCTGCGACAACTTCAGCCGGAAGGCTTTAGCGGCATCTGACTCGGCATTCAAAATGCTGAAGTCATGGTAAAACCGGTGGTATTGCTTGGCCAGGTCATAACAGTAATTGGCAACCCCCGAAGGGTCATAATTAGCCGCAGCTTCCTGAATCACCCCGGGAAAAGCATACAGTTGACCTGCCAGTGCCTTTTCAATGGTTTCCAGGGTGGTGTATTCAGCGGCCGCCTGCAAATCCTGTTCGCCCCCTTTGCGCAGCACCGATTGGATCCGCACGTAGGCGTTTTGCACGTAGGGCCCGGTCTGCCCCTGCATATCCACTGATTCCTTGGGGTCAAAGACCATCCGCTTCTGCGGCTGCACCTTGATGATGAAGAACTTCAGTGCCGCCAGCCCGATCTGCCGGATGATGGCTTCCCGCTCCGCTTTGCCAAGGTCATTGAGGGTATCCCGTTCTTCCGTATTCTGCCGGGCCTCGGCGATGACTTCGGCCATCAGGTCGTCTGCATCCACCACGGTCCCTTCCCGGCTTTTCATTTTGCCGGAAGGCAGGTCCACCATGCCATAGCTGAGGTGGTACAGCCCGTTTGCATAAGGCTCGCCCAGCCGCTTCAGGGTCTCAAACAAAACCTGAAAGTGGTAGTCCTGCTCATCCGCGACCACGTAGACCATTTTGTCCACGCCAAAGTCTTTGTACCGCTCCTGTGCCGTGCCAATATCCTGAGTGATGTAAACCGAGGTGCCGTCACTCCGCAGCACCAGCTTGTGGTCCAGTTTGGCATCGGTCAGGTCTATCCACACCGAGCCGTCTTCCTTTTCATAGAAAACGCCATCCTGAAGCCCTGCCTTGATCGTATCCTTACCTAATAAATAGGTGTTGGACTCGTAATACAATTTATCAAACTCCACACCCAGCCGCTCGTAGGTCTCATCGAAGCCTTCGTATACCCAGTCGTTCATCTGCTTCCAGAGCGCGATGACTTCCTCGTCCCCCGCTTCCCACTTCAGCAGCATGGCTTTGGCCGCCTGCCCGAGCTCACTGTGCTCGTTGAAATAGGTGTTTTTGTAGATGGACCCGAAGAAATGTTTTTCCAGGGTGTACTCCGCAGGGTCAAACGTCTTGCCTTCCCGCTCTGCTTTGCCTTTGGCTTTCCGGATTTTCTCCTCCAGGGCTTTTTCGGCTTTCTTCACCGCTTTTTCATCTGCCTTCCAGGAAGCAAAGGCCTGTTGGCCCGCTTCAGATGCCTGCCAGGCTTTGTACTCTTCCTTGAAGGCCTGCTCAAACTTCACATAGTAATGCCCGACGAAGTGGTCGCTCTTCTGACCGGTGGAAGCAGGCGTGGCACCTTCGCCAAAGCGCTGCCAGGCCAGCATGCTTTTGCAAATGGCAATGCCCCGGTCGTTGACGACCTGTACTTTCACCACCTCATAACCCGCGGCATCGAGGATTTGGGAAGTCGACCAGCCCAGCAAGATATTCCGGATGTGGCCCAGGTGCAGGGGTTTATTAGTATTGGGTGAGGAAAATTCGACCATCACCTTTTGCCCGTTGGCAGGCTGCCGGCCAAAGTCTTCCTTTGCATAGATGTCGTCCAGAAAAGCCGTCCAAAAGCTGTCGCTGACCTCTAAATTGAGGAAACCTTTGATCACATTAAAGTCAGCGATCTCAGCGACCTGATCTTTCAGGTACTGCCCCAGCTCCTCGCCAATTTGCTCCGGCTTCTTGCGCGCCAGCTTGGTGTAAGGGAACACTACGACCGTATAGTCGCCCTCAAACTCCTTGCGCGTGGGGGACAAATTCACGGAATCAGCAGTAACGTCAGCGTCATAGAGGCTCTTAACAGCCTGTACCACGCCAGATTGAATTGTATCTGTAATATTCATTCAACAGGGTATTGCGGCAAAGCGCCAAAAGTATCAATTTTTGAGGAGTTTCGTGCAGCTTTGTGCTGCCCAATTGCAAACAGGTTCAGGCACGGGGAGAAGTACGCCTGAGCATGATTTTGCCAGGAATGCATTCCGAATCGCCGGTATTGCCGCTCCAGGGGCCTTCCAGCTTGTCTTCCTTGCCCTGAGCGACGATGAACAGCGTGGCTTCTTTATAGCACCACTCCATATTCTCGTGCTTCCAGTGGTCAATGATCCTGCTTTCCTCCCAGTGAATGGCTTTATCGCCTACCAACTGACCTTCGAGCTTCATTTCCGCAAAGATATCTCCGTATTTGACGTAAGACCGGCCGGTTATTTTTTTCCCTTCCTGTTGCAGGTAGAGCGTAAATTCATACTCCGGGGCATACCCTCCCGTGTTTTGAGTGAGGGTGCCGGTCCAGGTGCCGGTGAAGTCATACTGAGCCTGGGTAAGCGCCGGAAAGGCCAGTAGCAGTAGTAGATAAAACAATTTCATAGCCGCATGCAAGTTAGATTCCATTCATTTTTATCAACCGGGTCGATTGGACAACACCTCAGCCCGGTGGGGAGTTCCCATCGGGCGAAAAAGGAAGGTCAGGCTTCTTCATCCGATGGGTGGCCGAAGAAGCTGAAAATCGTTTTCCCGTAATGCCGTTCCTGCTCGTAGTTGGGGTGGTCCTGATAACTGTGGTTGGGATTGTGCTCCATCACAAAGAGGCCATCGGGAGCCAACAGGCCGTGCTCGAAGACCAGGTCGGGAATACTGTCAATGACCGGCAACCCATAAGGCGGGCCCGCAAAAATGTAATCGTATTGCTGCCCGTCCAGCGGCATGAATTTAAAGACGTCGCTATGCACGATCCGGATTTGGCCTTCGATCCCCAGTTCCTGTGCGGTCTTTTTCACGAATTTAACGCAGCCCGGAAACTTATCTACATACGTCACATCCCGGCAGCCGCGGGAGATGAACTCGTAGCTGTGGTTGCCCGTGCCGCCGAAGAGGTCAAGGACTTTAAGGGATTCAAAATCAAAAGTATTGTACAGGATATTAAACAAGCCTTCCTTGGCGAAGTCTGTCGTAGGCCGGGTCGGCCAGTTTTTGGCAGGTGGGTTGAAACGCCGCCCTTTGAAGGCTCCTCCTATAATCCGCATAAGTAAAATATTAAAGCAAGCTCAGGCTGAGCAAATCGAAGTATTGGTAAGCCACCTCCCGGTCATTCTCCAAATCAAACCGGAAGACCGCCCGGCTGTCCATGAACTCCATGAGCGGCAGGTAGCGGGAAAGCAGGCGGTAGATTTCGGAAGCCTCTACCAATTGCCCGCTGAGGTAAACCGGCGTAGATTCCGCGCCAAGAACGGCCTGCTCAAAAACCAGCATAGCATAGTAGACGAAATCCTTTGCGCTCCGGTAGTGGTAAGCATTGAAAAAAGCCAGCGTACCGTTCTGCAGCACACTCGCGAACAGATGCCCGTCCAGCAAGTGGAAATAAGCACCATCAGCCTGATTGGTGAGCCGGCGCTGCCCCTCCAAAAGCGCATGCCCCAGGTGAAACACCCGGCAACCTGCAAACAAGCGTTGAGCGGTGGCTTCAAGCCTGCCATCTACCGCGTAGACAAAGTAAGTTTGAAGAGAAGCGACATGATCGGCACGGACCGTGTCCTGATCGGTCAGCCGTACGCTGCCCTCCAGATAAGTCAGGTGATCATCGGGATTGTACAGGCGTTCCGGTACGCAGACCTGCCGGGGTGTGGCGAACGCAAGACGGCTGTTGCGGTAAGTG
The DNA here is from genome assembly GCA_024742755.1 of bacterium. GTDB lineage: Bacteria > Bacteroidota > Bacteroidia > Chitinophagales > Saprospiraceae > Phaeodactylibacter. Next base: position 34,695 of record JANSXW010000059.1, read on the forward strand.
GCCGACAGGTATTCATCCTTTCGGGCCAGCGCCTCCAGAGATTCGGCACTCAGAGGGCTGCCCTCCAGGCTGTACTGCCGGAGTGCGAGGAGCCGTTGCTGATCGCTAAGTATGGCAAAACCAAAACTGTCCACCCCCACAAGGATGGACAGTTCATAGGTTTTCGTATGACTTAGTTCAAAAGTTGGCGATATGAGCTGTTGGATTATCTTTCCCAATTGCCGGAGAGGTTTGGTGCATTCATATTACCAAACTTCAGTACGCTATTGGGATCGTAGCCGCTATCGTAACGTGCAAAACGGGGGTCCTTAAAGGCGCCCATAAATTCTTTGCGGCGCACACCCACTTCCACAACAGGTACCGTTGTACTTTGGTAAGTAATGGTATCCGCTTTGATATCAAAGGACTTGCCACGTCCGTAAGGGACAAAGCGCAGAGAATCTAATGACATTCCCATCACCGCCCGAATGGAATCATAAGCGGGGAGATAAGTCGTGTCATAAATGATTTCGCCGGTAAAGTTCGGATCATCAGGGTCACCAATCACTTTGACAATGGCAAAGCTGTCGTTCTTGAGCACATAAGACAAAGAATCAAAGGAAGGCGCAAAACCACCCTTGATGTTCCGGAAGGCTTCCTGAGCCGTACGGATCTTCATCAGTTTGTCAATCACAGCATTTTCCCGCTTTTCTTTTTCGGCTTTAAAAGCGATAGGCTCCTGAATACTGCTGATCAGTACCCAGACCAAACCTACTACGATGGCGGCTAGAATCAGGTTAATGACTATTCTCATTTTTCGGTTTGTTTTGACGCAAGTATAAATAATTTCCCCCGAA
>JANSXW010000305.1 GCA_024742755.1 bacterium
AAATTTACCCCCCCCCCCCCCCGCAATATTTCCAAATTTTTGGGCTTCTTTTTCAAAAAAACATTGTAGATGGCACGAAGCTTGGTGATTCAGGGACGTAAGGCGCAATGGGTTCTCTGTGACCGTGCAGAAGGTGCGGGGCTACTGAGCACGGCTCGGGGGATCGGCTGGTTAACATTTTGTAGGTAGACTACCTCCGGGCAAGGGTTACAGCCGGGTCCCGGTTTCAGCCGGAATCTGGTGGGTTTGATCGAGAAAAGCCGGGGCTGAGCGCCAGGCAAGGCCCTGGGTTAAGCTCCACGCCAGCAACACTTTAAAGAGGCAAGACCAAGCTTACCAACCTTTTTCCTATCTTTGCAAACGAACGTTCATTCGTATCGTTATTCATAGTAAAGACTAAACAGCAATGCCAAAGTTCCATCCTCTGAAGATACGCGAAGTGCGCCCCGAGACCGAAGCGTGTGTGTCCATCGCCTTTGACGTACCGGAAGCGCTGCAGCCGGATTATGCCTTTCTGCCCGGACAATACCTGACGCTTAAGGCAGAAATCAATGGCGAAGAGGTGCGCCGTTCCTACTCCATCTGCAGCACGCCGGCCGAAGGGTTGCGCGTGGCGGTGAAGAAGGTGCCGCAGGGCCGTTTTTCCACCTACGCCAATGAATCGCTGAAGGCTGGCGATGAGCTGGAAGTGATGACGCCTATGGGCCGTTTTACCGCTGAGCCTGATCAGGCGAAAGCCAAACACTATGTAGCCTTCGCAGCTGGGTCGGGCATTACGCCGGTGATGTCCATTATGAAGACCGTACTGGAACAGGAGCCGCTGAGCACTTTCACCCTCTTCTATGGCAACCGTATGGTGGACAGCATCATTTTCCGGGAAGAAATCGAGGGGCTGAAGAACGAGCACATGGGCCGGCTGCGCATTTACCACGTCCTCAGCCGCGAGAAGCTGGGCAGCCCGCTGCTGAGCGGCCGCATTTCCGCCGATAAGTGCGCTACGATTTGCGATAAGCTGATTGATACAGCGGAAGTGGATGACTTCTACCTTTGCGGGCCGCTCCCGATGATTGAGGGCATCCGGGAGGTACTTGAGCAGCGTGGCGTGGACCGCAAGAAAATACACTTCGAGCTTTTCAATACCGGCAATGGCAAAGCGGCTGTCCCCAAAGCCAAAAGCAGCGCTGATCAGCCAAAAGTGGACGCTATGGTCGCCATCACCCTGGACGGCACTACGGTGGAATTCCCACTTGCCTCGGATGCTGAATCCCTGCTGGACGGAGCACTGAAAGCGGGTGCAGACCTACCCTTTGCCTGTAAAGGCGGAGTGTGCAGCACCTGCCGCGCCAAGCTCATCGAGGGAGAGGTGGAAATGGACGTCAACTACGCCCTGGAGCCCGACGAGCTGGCTGCCGGCTACATCCTCACCTGTCAGGCCCACCCTAAAACGGACCGGGTCGCTGTGGATTTTGATAGTTAACTTTGCCGCATGACTACGACAACGAAGAAGACCAAGAAGGAAATCATTCAGGAAGCTGCCGCCCACCTGTTCCGCGACAAGGGCTACTCGGCCACCTCCATGCGCGACCTGGCTGAAGCAGTCAACCTGAAGGCCTCAAGCCTGTATAACCACATTTCTTCCAAGGAAGAAATCCTGCGCAACATCTGCTTTGATAATGCCCACCGCTTTATCTCCGGTATGGAAGAAGTGGAAAAATCCGGTGCCGATGCGCCCGCACAGGTCCGTGCCCTGTTGTCCCTCCACATCCGGACGGCTATGGAAGACGCCACCTCTGTCACTGCTTTCAATGACGAGTGGCGCCACCTCAACGAGCCTTACCTTTCTGAATTCAAGGCGCTCCGCAAGGACTACGAGCAGCGCTTCCGCAACATCCTCAATACCGGCATGGCGGGCGGTGCCTTCCGGCAAATGGACCCCAACGTCATGCTTTACACCCTTTTCTCCTCCGTGCGCTGGCTCTACGATTGGTTTCAGGATGGAAAATCCCGCTCTGCCGAAGCGGTGGAAGCCGAAGTCATAGAACTCCTCATGGGCGGCCTGCGTTCTACCTGAAACGGATTTACCATGAGGCTCCTCCCATTATACTTTGCCGCACTTGCCATCTTCATTTCAGGCTGCACAACCTCCAACCCCATCACTGTAGCTACCCCCACACTCCTGGAACCCATCAACGCCACAGTGCCCGATTCTACTGTTGTACTACAAGGCACCGCCTACTTCCCTTCCGGTCAACCACTCCTTTTCGGCAGTATCGCCGTCTACCAGGGCAGCACCCTCCTCAAAGCCACAGAAGCTGACCTCAATGGCCATTACACCCTCACCCTTCCAACACATACAGACCTGACCCTCAAAGTCCTATACGTTGGTTACGAAACCGCCACTTATCAACTTCAACCACTGCCACCCGGCCCCTACCACCTTGACGTCTCCCTCACTACCCAAAAAAAGATCATAGACGGCCTCTACTGCCCCACCTACCGCATCCGCCTCATCGATATGGCTAATACATCCTCCGGCGCCACCTACCACAGCAGCGACCTGAACAAATCCCCCAACTTCCCCGGCGGCCTCTAGCTCACCCACTGCCCACTCCAAGACTGCCCACTCCAAGCCCCCCAACTGCCGACTACCCCACTGCAAGACTGCCCCACTGCCCACTCCAAGACTGCCAACTGCAAGACTGCCCACTCCAAGACTGCCAACTGCAAGACTGCCAACTGCCGACTACCCCACTGCAAGACTGCCCCACTGCCCACTCCAAGCCCCCCAACTGCCGACAACCCCACAGCCACACTCCCCCACTGCCCACACCCAGCCGGCCAACAGCCCACAACCCCACAGCAAGACTTCCCCCCAGACCCCAACAAA
>JANSXW010000316.1 GCA_024742755.1 bacterium
GTCAGGCGGACCTTAGCAACCTTACGCAAGGCCGAGTTCGGCTTCTTAGGCGTTGTTGTATAAACACGCGTACATACCCCACGCTTTTGTGGACATCCGTCCAAAGCGCGAGACTTGCTCTTGGCCACAATTTTCTTTCTGCCCTTGCGTACAAGTTGATTGATTGTAGGCATAATCCTAATTAAGTTTGAGTTGTATTTAACAATACCTAATCGGCAGAGGTTAACATACCTTGCTCGAAAAGCGATTGCAAAGGTATATCTTTTTCAGGGAAATCCAAAAGGGCGTTTTAAAATAATTGCCTGATAATAGTTCTTTTAGCTCCGTTTCATTCCATATGGTAGGGAGCGGTACCGCGCCATCCTATTTTTATTGCCTCTCCTGCCGCTTTTCCCGAATTTTTGGCCGTCCGGCCCGACGCTGGCCGAAAGGAAGCACGCCCCTGCCTTTATCCTGAAATTTTCGAAAAAAAACCGAAGCCCCTTTCAGCTTGCTGCTGAATGCGAAGGAGTTAGGGGCGCGTCTCGTTGACTTCAACCGATGCTTCCTATATTAGCGCAAAAAAACATGGTGGATACCGACCTGCTTTACACCCAGGATTATCTGGTTCGGGCGTATGAGATCGATGCTCAGCAGCGCATGACAGTACCTGCGCTTTCCCGCCTTATGCAGGAGGCGGCCTTGCAGAATGTGATTCAGATTGGCATGTCCTATTGGGACCTGGAGCCCCATCATATTTCCTGGGTGCTCACCCGGCAGCAAATGGAGGTGAAGCGCCTGCCCGACCTGAATGAGCCTATCCGTATCCACACCTACCCGGCAGGGTTCCTTCGGGCATTTGCCCTTCGCGACTTCTGGGTGGAAACGCAGGACGGCGAGCCCCTTGCCCACTCTGCCTCCACCTGGCTACTGATGGATACCCGCACCCGGCGGATGGCCAATCCCCCCGGCTTTGTCCTGGCTTTTAATGAGCGGATGCCGCCCCGGGAGCAATGCCTGCCCCGCATTTCCGGGCAACTGGAAAAACTGGAGGCTACAGACTATCAGGAAGATTATACCGTGCACTGGCATGACCTCGACTTCAACCGGCACCTCAATAACACCTTATATATACAGTGGATGCTGGACCCTGTGCCCGCTGCGGTACTGTCAGAACGCCAATTGACTTTCCTGGACATCGAATACCGGGCAGAAGGACAGCTGGCGGATGGGCTCCAATCGGAGGTGCAGGAAACCGAAACGGGCACCTACTGCCACCGCATCCTGCGCCCGGCGGATGGGAAAGTGCTGGCAAATGCCTATACGCGGTGGGAACATTAATTCAGCCGGAAACGCACCGGCATGTTAAACTGAGTATTTACAGGCATCCCTCTTTGTTTACCAGGCTCCCATTCCACTAATTTATCTCTAACCACCCTAAGTGCTTCCTGATCCAGGTCTTCTCGTACACTCCTGGCAACCTTAAAATCAGAGGTCATACCATCCATATCAATCGTAAAGCTGATGACTACAGTCCCTTCTATACCATCCCTTTTTGCATTGGGCGGGTAAGTGATGTTTTTATAGACAACTTCCAGCATCGCCTTATCGGCGCATTGTTTACGCTTGTCCTCATTCATTATACTTTCACACTCGTGGCTGTAAAAGCGGGGCATTTCATCTACGATTTTCGTTGAGGACTCCGCAGTGCGCTCCGTTTCCAGAGCCTGTGCGGACAGGGCATTGCATGTAAATAGGAGGGCTAATACAGAAAGGGCTTTGATGAACATGATTACAGCGCTTTGATGAATGACATTATTTAATCCGTCTACAATGTACGGGTTTCCTGATAACTTTGCCTCATCTTTTGTGTTTTTTCCGCTTCGGCCCGTTGTAGGGCGCCACCTCATCGAGCAGCAAGGCTTCCTGAATGACCTCCAGCAGGGCAGCCTCGGGAATATCGCTCACCGACTGAAAGACAACGCCAGTGACCATTTTGCGCCCGCGGGCCTGCAGCAGCCCCTGCTCATTCGACAGCTCAGCGCCCTGAATGAAGGCCAGCTCTATGCCACCCTCCCGGGGATTGGTATAACATACCCACTTTTTCCGGCTGTAGAAGGGTATCTTGTACCGGATCTGACAAGTCACTTCCGGGTGTGACAGGAGCAGCTGGTGCAGGTATTCCAGGATACTGCGCTGTGGCTCCTCCAGGTCCAAAATGTAGGTTTCAACCGCATCCATTATTAAGCTGGTTTCTCCTCTACAGCCGGGGTATCAGGCCCGGTGTAGCCTTCCATGGCGTAAAGTACACCCCGGATCGGTATCCGAAGCCATTCGGGCCGGGCATTCATCTCGTAGCCGACTTCGTAAATGGCTTTTTCCAGAATGTAAGTCCGCAGCAGCAGCTCCATCGCCTCCTTGTCTTCCGGCACAAAACTATGCCCCTGCGCCGTATCCAGATAAGCGGTCAAAAAGTACTGGCTGACGTAATGGAACCAC
>JANSXW010000335.1 GCA_024742755.1 bacterium
CAAACCGAAACAAAAATTAAAATCAAAACGCTCAATATAATGACAGCCCAAGGTATGCCCGTTTCAAAACCTCGAAAAACTGCTTAAATTACTTCAAAACATAGCGGTAGCTTTATCAAATTGATTCATGCAACAAAGCCGTTGTACCAGGAACTTTATCAGCGCTTTCCCAAGCATGTGTTATATTCTCCATAGTCTTTATTTGATCCCAGTCGTCTGGAAAAAATGTTGAAGCCTTTATTTTAGGTTGAAATACCCCACCTGAATCTTTCACATCTACGAATGCTTCATAAACTCCATGTTGATTTGGAGGAGTTGTCGCACTACCAGGTCTTATTCTTGCTGTCCCCATATCAAATGCGCTTTTATGATGGCAACCCGTACCCAAACCTGCACTATTAACTTTGCCTCTTAGAATATGAGCAACATCATCTGGATTTCTAAACATGAATTTGTAAAAATCGAAAAGGGCGTCTATACAACTATTATGCACCACAACCCCCACCCCAGCAACCAAAAAGTTATGCGCCTCCTGCACCTCCAGGTTGTACACCTTCTGCGCCGGGGCAGGCCGCTTGCCCGTAAGCGTAGCGCTGCCCGCGTGGGTCAGGACTTGCTCGCCTATGGCCAGCTCGCTGGTCAGGCGCCAGTCTTGGGCGGTGGTGGAGTAGATGGGGCGGTTGGCGGTGACGCCTAGTGGTCTGTCAACATAAAAGATGGGGGTTGGCTATGGAAGGCTCAGGTCTTGACTTTAGGATAGACCGCCTTGAGTTTGATGCGGGCATCACCGACTTTCATTTGCCAGTCAACTTCTCGTTGAGTTAGATTGACATCCGTTGCCCATGCGGCAATTTCTTCTTGTAAAGTTTCCAATGTCCCTATTCGCCGGTTTTTAAGGCACTGCCTTGTCATTGAGCTAAGCTCATTCTCTGCAATATTAAGCCAGCTGCCATGTTTTGGCGTGTACACAAAATGGATGCGCTTGACATAGGCTCTTGCTTTTTCAGGCGTGAACACCTCATAGAATGCCCCTTTAGTGTGGGTGTTCAGATTGTCACAGACTAGTGTGACCTGTTTGCAGTCAACGTATCGGGTATCAAGCAGATGTGCAACTTCTAAGGCCCAGTCGGCTTTGGTCCGCTGATCGCGTGCTGTCGCTTGGCGCCAGCCTGCCAAGGGTTCGCAAAACATAAAAATACTGGCTGTCCCAGCCCGCTCGTATTCATAGTCGACCCGTTTAGCGCGTGCTTTAGTAGCCTCAATAGGCTTGCGTGTCTCCTTTACGAGCTGGACTGGCTGTTCATCCATGCACACCATCGGGCGCAGAGGGTCGTAGGGCAATTCGTAGGTATCTAGCACCTCTTCCATACACGCCACAAACTCTGCGTCTGTTTCTGGCGGGATAACCCAATACTCAAGGCTCTGCTGCGAATTCATACCGTTTTTTTTAGCGTATTGCGTACCGTCTCGTGGCTGATCTGCTCAACCACTCCTAATTCCACCACCTTGCGGGCAAGCAGCCGCAAAGACCAGTTGGCATAGCCTTTGGGAGCAGCCCCAAGCCGCATGGCAATGATGGACGCTTCCTGTTTTCCATCAAGCAGCTTGGGATTTGGCGGGGTGTCCCGCTTTTTACGGTTCAAACATTCCGAAAAACCATGCTCAACGAAGCGCCTGCGTGTATTTTCAACAGTGCTAACGCGGCAGCGGTAAGCCTCCGAGATTTGCTTATCAGGCCAGTTCGCGCCGTTAACATCGGCCTGTAGAAGAATTTGAGCCCGGCGTACTTTTTGATTGCTCCCTTTTAGCTGTGTAATGACACGCAGAGCTTCTTCGCGCTCTGATTCGCTTAGTCTGATAATGTATTTTTTATTCATCGCAACTGAGGTTCGTTGCTGGTAAGTTCAACCTTTTAGATGTCTTTTCCAACCCCTATCTTTAACTTTGACAGACCACTAG
>JANSXW010000249.1 GCA_024742755.1 bacterium
ATTTCCATTTATTCACACATAAAACCTTCACTTATGAAAAACAAATTCTTATTGCTCACCTGGCTGCTCGCCGTGCCCCTGCTGTGGGCCGGGTGCGACAAGCCACTCTTCAAGACCGATGAAGCCTCCATCGCACAGCCCGATGAGCTGCCGCCCATCACCACCACCGGAGAGGGCACCTTCGCCTGCAAAATCAATGGGGTGAACTGGCAGCGCTGTGGGGGCGGGTTCCTTCAGAGTAGCATACTTGGAAACTGGTCTCCGAATTATAAGATTTTTCAGTTATTAGCTACCAGAGGTTGCGAAGATTTTGATGACTCTGTTTTTATAACCGCTCATATTGATAGCATAGGAACTTATGAATTAAGTCGTGCTCACTTTGATGATTTCAATTTTGATTGTCAAGATGTTGCAGATCCATATGTACTACAAGAAGGTGCCAGCAACTGGGTAGAGATACTCAATTTGGACACCGACGAATTCATTGTCTCCGGCACCTTTTAGTGCACCCTGGTGCATGAGGAATGCGGCGACACGCTCTTTATCACCGATGGCCGATTCGACTATGACTGGGCCAATTAATTAACCTATTTTAACCCTTATCACATGCGACTATACTCGGAACGGAGAGGTTTGGGCCTAAGGCACGAGCCCGACGCACGCGTATATGCCGACACGAAGTCATGTTTGGTTCCAAATTACTTCGTCGTCGGTATAACCGCTATTTTCAGAAACCTGCTGCTTGGAATATTCATCCTGGCAGCGCCTGCGCTCAGGGTCAGCTAAAGCATCAATCTACTGTTTTCCACTCCAGCCCCTCCTGTATCAAAAATACAGCTCCTCGCTCCGGCTGCCTCAGCTTCAAAAAATAGTGGTGACCTTTGCTATCGACTTCGTAAACCTCTGTGTCATAGCCCGGTCCCATGCCAATACCGCGCCTCCACCACCAATTGCCCCACTGATTGAATTCCACGCGCAAGGTGCCCGTGCTGTCAATGGTAGCAGTAGCGCCATCCGTCAGACGGGTTATGTTGTATTGGGCTACCTCGTAGATTTGCCCGTTATAAGGCTGTTGCCTGATGTACTTAAGCGCATCGCGAAAGGCATGGTCCTCCCCGCTGTAGTCGCGGAACATGGGCGCACCCTGGAAGTTGTCCGGCAGATTAAGGAGGTAAGCCGCCGGAGCATCATAGTAGTCAAACCCATTTAGCATTTGCTGGTATACCTGTGTGGACTTCCACCAAAACTGATTGTGCTGCCAAAGGAAATAGCTGGAACACCCAAGATAGGCCAGCAGCAGGGGGAGGCGCCCCCAGCGCGGCAATACGCTCAGACCTGTAGCCAGAACCAGTGCGAGAAAGGCAGAGGCCAGGTACCCGTAGCGGTCGTTTTCCAGGTGCAGGGTGTAATTGAAATACAGGTTGAGCACCGGGAGCAGCGCCAGCCCGAAGCCAGCCAGCCCTATGACCGCTAACCGCCAACGGTTGCTGAGTCTGTGCCGGAAGATCAGCGCGGTGACCAGGAGCGCAACCAATGTTCCGCCCAACCCCAAAGCCGCCGTAGGTTGTGCCAGCCCATCAAAAAGCCATTGTTTGGAGGGGTGCGGCCAGTTGCGGGCAAAAAGCAGATGCTTGGCGGTGTAGCGCAGCCCATTGCCAAGCAGCACCGGCAGCTCAAACTTGAGGTGCACCTCTGCTCCGTAGTGCCCTACCCAAGACCCCAGCATAAGCCGGTTGAGCATAAAGTAAAGCCCTACGCCCCCAAACTGCGGCAGGCTCAGGCGCCGCCACTTATGCCAGCTTCCATTGGGTAGTATCAGCAGCAGCAAACTGCTGAGAAGCGGGAGGATCAGGACCAGTTCAAAGGTGAACAAGCTCAGCAAAAAGAGGCCTTGTATCAGTATCCAACGGAGGTAATCAGGGGTGTCCAGCCAGTCTAAAGTGAGGCGGGCTGTACCCAAAATGACTGCAGTGGAAAGCAGGAAGTTCTGTGCGACCCGCCAGGTGACCGGCTCAGAAGCATAGGGCGATAGCAGGAACAAAAAAGCCGCCATCCACCCAATCAGAGGGGCATGGGGCAACTGCAGGCGCTCGCTTAGCGCTTTTCCCAGCTGTAAAAGCAGGAACGCATTGAGCGCATGAAGACTACTCTGCAGGAGGTACCAGGGCAGGGGCGCAATGCCAAAGATGGAATGCCAGGTGTAAAGCAGGGCATTCAGTACCTGCTGCATGGCAGGAAACCCAAAGCAGTCCAGTATGCCCGCAGCCGTCCGCCCTTCAAAACGGGACAACAGCCCCGTAAAGTCCGTGACGAAGCCGGAATGCCGTGTGGGAAAATAAAACAGCTGGGTGATGCCCCAAAATAAAAGGTACTGCAACAGGGCAGGGTAGCGCCGCATTCTTTTTGAGGCTAAGATAAGGTATTCCGAAGTGAAGCGGCCAAAGGCGGCGAATTTCCCTGTCGAATGCCTATTTTTAAGGCGGAGCTAACTAATGACCGGACCCAAATGGCTTTTCCGCCCCACATGAAATTCAACTTTCCCTGGCGTACATATCAGGCGCGGTTGCTGTCTGAGCTTGGGCAGCACCTCGGCGATAACCGCCTGCATGTAGTGGCCCCGCCCGGGTCGGGCAAGACGGTGTTGGGGTTGGAAATCATGCGGCAGCTCAATCAGCCCTGCCTCATCCTTTGCCCTACGCTGGCCATCCGTCAGCAATGGGGCGACCGCCTCACGCAGGACTTTCTGAATGGGCAGCAACCGGACTGGCTTTCCTACGACCTCGAAAAACCCGGCACCGTTACCATTGCCACCTATCAGGCCCTGCACGCTGCTGTAAAGCGGGGGGGCGAAGTGTGGAATGGCCTGAATCGGCCTGCTGCCGGCACCCTGATTGTCGATGAGTGCCACCACCTGCAAAAAGCCTGGTGGCAAAGCCTGATGAAAACCTACGAACAGTGGTCGCCCACCCTCATTGCCCTTACCGCTACGCCGCCCTACGACGTTTCCGGCTACGAATGGCAGCGCTATCAGGAACTCTGTGGGTTGATTGATGCCGAAATCAGTATGCCCGAGCTGATCGCCGAAGGCAACCTCTGCCCGCATCAGGACTACATTTGGTTTACCCTGCCCGCTGCTGACGAACAGGCTCCGCTAAAGGCTTTTCAGGAAGCTATCGATGATCTGCTGGATCACCTGAAGACCAACTACACGTTCCGGGAACACCTCAAGGCCCATCCGTGGCTCGTCCGCCCGGAGGTGTGTCTGGAAGCCATTTATGAAAACCCTGCGTATTTCTCCGCGCTCATGATTGTGCTGGAGGGCATAGGCGGGGTAGCTCCTGCAACCGCTATTGGCATTATTGGGGCGGATGACAGCCTGATCCCTGAAATGGATCTCGAATGGCTGGAGATGTTCCTCAATGAAGCCTTCTATAAAGACCCCTACTTCGAGCCTTTGAGAGAGGAGCCTTGTATGGTGTCCATTTACCGGAGATTGCGAAAAGCACATGCCATTGAGCGCCGGCGTATTTATTTGGAAGAGCCGCCCCACCTGGAGCGCCGCATCCGGCAGAGCAGCAGTAAACTGGATGCCATCGCTTCCATCGCCCGGGCAGAGCACAAAAGTATGGGCAGCGGCCTGCGGCTGTTGGTGCTCACCGATTACATTCGCGCGGAAGCCCTGCCCCGTGCCGAACTGGAGGATAGTGCTGAATTGCAGAAAATAGGCGTAGCCCCTGTTTTCGAGGTGCTCCGCCGGCTTTTCCCCATAGAAGCCGAAATAGGCGTGCTGACCGGCAGCCTGTTGATTTTGCCCAAATTGCTGCTGCCCGATCTCCGGCAACAGATGGCAAAGGCCGGGCTGGAAGATAGTAGCCTCCTGGCATCAGCATTGCCACATGATCCACACTACGTGCGCCTGCAGCCCCAGGAACACCTGAGAAAACAAATGACCAGCCTGATCACGCAGCTGTTCAATGACGGGCAGCTACAAGTCCTGGTGGGCACCAACGCCCTGCTCGGCGAAGGTTGGGATGCCCCAGCCGCCAATACGCTGATCCTGGCATCTGTGGTCAAGTCTTTCGTAACGTCCAATCAGGCCCGGGGGCGGGTCATCCGTACTGACCCCCGGCAGCCTGCCAAAGCCGCCAATATCTGGCACCTGGCTTGCATGGACCCTTACCACCATGAGGGAGGGCTGGATTGGAAAAAGCTGGCACAACGTTTCCGGGCTTTTGCGGGCCCTTCCTTTGAAACGGCACCACGTATTGAAAATGGGGTAGGGCGGTTCCATTTAGGCGAATTGCCCATAACGCCTGCAGCGGTAGCTCAAACGAACAAAGTCATGCTGGAACAAGCTGGCATGCGCGACCGGCTCCGGCGCGCCTGGGGCGATAGTATTCAGCGAGGCGTGCACATGGCAGAGGAGATCACCCTGCCGGTGATTCAGACCAGGCGCCAAAAGCAGGTTTATGAGGTGTTTTGGGCGAAAAATCAGGCGATGGTGGCTCCTCAGCTGGAAGAACTCGGGGAAATGGGAAGCATGGTCATGCCAATGGTGGCAGCAGGCAGCGTAGCGATGGTGGTTTCAGGCCTGGTCCCTGCGCAGGTGCTATTGCTGGCTAGTGTGCTGTTGCTTTTGCTGTACAGCCTTTTTAATATGGGGCGCAATGGTTATATCGCCCGTCTACGGCGTTTGGTGCGGCAATTCGAAGCAACGCAACAGCTTAGGGTACGCTGGGGCAGGGTAGGGGTAGCGGCCGGGTTGTCTGCCCTGGCTGCCGGCGCTATTGGAGGGTGGGTGACCGGTCTGGCTGTGGTCTTGCTGGGCAGTGCCGCTACCGGTCTGGCACTCTCCCTCCTGCAAGGCCCCAGGCTTTCAGCCGCACAACGTCAACTGGACGAAGCCGGGGACGGAGGGCTGCTCATTGAGCGTACCGCCCGCGGCATCTTGCTTACCCTGCGGCAGCTGGATAAGTTGCGCAGCCCTTACTTCAAAATCAAACTCCGCATGGTGGAAAGTGCAGGGGACCAACAGGGGTGCTACCTGGAGGGCGTTACTTTGCAGGAAGAGCAGCTTTTTCTTGCGCTGCTGGAAGAAGCCCTGGGCCCCATTGACAATCCCCGCTACCTGATTTTGCGGAAGCACTGCGACGGAGAAACCCTGCTGAGCGTGCAGCACTATGCGGTGCCAGCCCTGTTTGGCCAACGCCGCGCCGAGGCAGAAGCCTACCGGGAGTCGCTACAGCGGCAGATGCCCGAGCCCCTCGAACTGCTCTACACCCGTACCTTCGAAGGCCGAAGGGTACTGCTGGCTGCCCGTGCCAAGACCCTTGCCGATCCTGAAGTGATGCGGCAGTCAGCCTGGCGCTAAACTTTAACAAATTGATAAAAGTCATAAAAGGGCCCTGCGTTTCGTCATTCAGAATCCTTATGAAAGCCAGCATCTTGTGAGTGTAAAAAGAAATTATTTTTAAACGCCCTCGGGCAAAAACTCCTCACTCATGAACCCTAATTTCGCAATCACAGGACCAGCATTACTGACAGGCGTGGGCATTGGAGTACTTGTTCTTCTTGCCATTATATTCTTGGGGCGCTTC
>JANSXW010000290.1 GCA_024742755.1 bacterium
AATCCTGGCGGGGGTCGGGGGTGGAGATTCTACCTTTCCCATCACCAAAAAATAGAGCCACACCGACCGGCAACGCTCGTCTCCCAAGACCAGCCGACCGGCAACGCTCGTCTCCCAAGACCGCACCAACGGCACTGCTCGTGCCCTGCCTGCCAAAGCAAGAGCGACGGCAGGTCCCCCGCTATACACCAATAACCAACACAAAACCATTCTAATCCTGGCGGGGGTCGGGGGTGGAGATTCTACCTTTTTCAGGAGATGACCATGACCCGCCATACCCACCGGCAACGCTCGAAAACCAAGACCAACCGATCGGCACTGCTCGACCCCCAAGACCAGCCGACCGGCAACGCTCGCCCCCCCGCAGGAGACCGTCAACGGTCGGCCCCAGAAGCCACTTCCTGGTCCTCAACCTCATCCTGCCCCAGGACCGCCCACGGACAACCTCATCCTCCTCCATGAATCTCCGTGCTCTTTGTGCCTCCGGGCGACGAAGCCTTGCGCGAAGTTGCCCTCCGTGACAAATAAAAAATCTCCGTGAACCTCCCTGCACTCAATGCCTCCGTGACAAATAAAAAATACTCCCTGAACCTCCCTGCACTCAATGCCTCTGTGACGAATAAAAAAAAACAATTACATTTGCAGAGACCTAAGCACAAAATATCCCCATGAATCTCCCATTACACTATCTCCCCGGCAACGACACTGCCGTATCCGGAAACGCCTCAAAGGTTATGATCCTCTGTGTCGACCTTTTTTTCGCCTTCATGTCCTTCTCCTTCGGGCTACTGCTGACCGATAATATGGAGATCTACAATCAGGGCATCTTCCTCGTAAGCATAGGGCTTATCGTCCTGCTCGCCCTGCGCGGCTTATCCTTTTACATCTTCAAGACCTACCTCATCATCATCCGCTTCGCCGGGCTGAAGGACGCCCGCAACGTCTTTATGGCGGTGCTGACCTCCTCCGCAGCCTTCTTCATCGCCACCCTCTTCTTCCCCACCCTGCTCAAAACCGACGACAACTGGAAGATCATCGTCGTGGACGCCGTCCTCCTCATCGCCCTGTCCGGTGGCTTCCGGCTGGCATTGCGAACGCTGGCAGACCTCAACCGGGGGCGGATGCACAACGGCACCGCCCGCATCAACACCGCCATCTTTGGGGCCGGAGAACTCGGCGCACAGCTCTATCAGGTGCTCAGGCAAAATGTCAACCACGACTACCGGGTGGTGGCCTACTTTGATGACAACCACAAAGTCCACCGCAAGCACCTCAACGGCGTGCCCGTCTTCAACCCCGACAAGTCCTTCCGGGAGATCGTCAAAAAATACGACATCAAAACGGCCATCATCGCCATTGGCCCCAAGCTGACCGAAGAGCGGCGCATCGCCTTTATCGACCAATGCCTGGAGCTCAAGGTCAAGGTCAAGAAAGTGCCCGTCACCGAAGCCTGGCTCCGGAATGACCTGCAGGTCGACAAGCTGCGGGACATCAAATTCGAGGACCTCCTCAACCGCCCCGCCATCTCCCTGAGCCTGAACGCCATTGAGCAGTCCATCAAAGGCAAGACCGTCCTTGTCACCGGTTGTGCCGGTTCTATCGGTAAGGAAATCGTGCGGCAGTGCCTGCGCTTCGAGCCCCACCTCCTCATCGGAGCCGATATAGCCGAGACCCCGCTGGCCGAGACCGCCCTGTCCTTCCAAAAGCAAATCAAAGCCAGGCGCCTCAAAACCGTCATCGCCGATGTACGGGACGAAGAGCGCATGCGCCGCCTGTTTGAAGCCCACCGCATCGACTACGTCTTCCACGCCGCCGCCTACAAGCACGTGCCCATTATGGAAGAGTACCCCGAGGAAGCCATCAAGACCAATGTAAAAGGCACCTACAACCTGGCCCGCCTCTCCTCCGAGCACAAAGTCGGCAAATTCGTGATGGTCTCCACCGACAAGGCCGTCAACCCCAGCAACGTCATGGGCGCCTCCAAGCGCATCGCCGAGCTCTTCGTGCAGTCGCTCAACAACCGCAGCGGCAACAGCACGCAATTCATCACCACCCGCTTCGGCAACGTCCTCGGCTCCAACGGCTCCGTCATACCCATCTTCAGGAGGCAGATTGAGAAACGGCAGCCCGTCACCGTAACCCACCGCGACATCACCCGCTACTTCATGACCATCCCCGAGGCCTGTCAGCTCGTCCTCGAGGCCGGCTCCATGGGCAACGGCGGCGAGATTTTCATTTTCGATATGGGCAAGCCCGTGCGCATCTACGACCTGGCCGAAAAGATGATCCAAATGGCCGGCTTCACCCCCGGCGATGAGATTGAGATTCAAATCACCGGGCTGCGCCCCGGCGAGAAGCTCACCGAAGAACTCCTCGACGATGGCGAGAACACCCGCCCCACCCACCACAAGAAGATCAAGATCGCCAGCGTGCGCGAGTACGACCACAACTCCGTCACCATCGCCATCCTTCGGCTCATCGACCTGGCCTACGACGGCGCCCCCGCTCGCGAGATCGTCCGCTACATGAAGGACCTTGTCCCCGAGTTCACCAGCATGAATTCCACTTTTGAGGAGCTGGACCGCCGGAAGACGGAGAAAGGGAGTCAAGGTTAAAGGTTAAAGGGAGCAAGGTTAAAGGTTAAAGGCTCCGGGCAGGGCTAAGGTTGAGGTTGGTCCAGGGCAAGACCTAATCAAGGTTAAGGTTCAGTACCCACCAGCGTCCTCCAGAGGCGACGGCCGCTTTGCGACCGCCTCCCGCAGACCAACCCATCGGCAATGCTCGCAACCAAGAATGCTCCTATGGCACCGCTCGAATCCCAGGACTGCACCAACGGCAATGCTCGTGTCCCCCGCTATACACCAATAACCAACACAAAACTATTCCAATCCTGGCGGGGGTCGGGGGTGGAAATTCAACCTTTTCCATTACCTAAAAAATAGCGCCCCCTCCAAGCACGCCCGGCGAAAGGAGTGCGCCGGGCGTGCCTGCCACACCGACCGGCACTGCTTGCGCCGAGCCACCGCCCAGAAGACCAACCCAGGAAGACCCCGCCTGGCCCCCGGCCTTGCAGCGTTTAGGGAAAATCGCAGGCAGACGACGGCCACACAGTGGCGCGGATACACTGTTTGAGCCAGTACGCCCCATCCACCTGAAAACCCAGCATCAAGCTATTCCCTGCACCACCCCAACCCACCCTG
>JANSXW010000030.1 GCA_024742755.1 bacterium
AGACTATGTTTGGAGCTTGCTCCTATTGCAAACCAAGGACTTATGAACCCCGCTGAAATGCGGGGCAGGCTCTGGCGTTATCTTTTTTAGCTTATTTGGCCCGCCAAACGCGCTAAAAAAGATTTAGCCAGAACCACAATTCCTTGACTTTCATGACGAACCCGCTCCAAACATAGTCTTAGCGTACTGAGCATTTTACCTTTGGGGGGAGCATTTGCTAAACAGCGCCCCCGGCACGTACAATAATACGTTTTTTCAACTCAGATGATCAAAAGGGCCATATCAAATTTTTATTAAATGAAGACAACACTGCTTTTGCTTACCGCTATTTTGGCATTGCACTGCTCCACTTTAGATGCTCCTGTGGAGCCTTCCACCGCCCCCGGCTCTGCGCAAGCGATACTTGAAGCCGTCAATGACCTGCGCGCCCGGGGCTGCCGCTGTGGGCTGAAGCGTATGCCGCCCGTACCGCCTCTAGGCTGGGATAACCGCCTGGAGCAAGCCGCCCAAAGGCATGCTGAGGATATGGCTCAGCGGGATTTTTTCAGCCATCAGGGATCAGATGGCAGCAAAGTCAGTACCCGTGCCCGGGAGGCAGGTTTTGCCTGGCGGAATATCGGTGAAAACATTGCCTACAACTATCCGGATGCTGCTGCCGTGGTAGCGGGGTGGCAGGAAAGCACACCACACTGCAGGAATATGATGTCGGCGGATTTCAGACAAATGGGCGCTGCCGTTCAGGATGGGTACTGGGTGCAGGTGCTGGGGCGGGAGTAAGCCTGCCTTACCGGGGCAACTGAATGTAAAAAACGGTCCCTTTCCCGGGTTCGCTATCAACACGAATGGAGCCCCGGTGCTGTTCGACAATCCTTTGGCAAATCGACAGCCCCAGTCCGGACCCTTCTATATCCGTCTGGCTGTGCAGCCTGATAAAGGGCTTGAAGATTTTGGGCAGGAACGCCTTGTCCATGCCAATGCCATTGTCTGCCACACTGAATACCCAGTATGCCGCTTCCTGCTTTGCTTCCAGCCGGATCAAAGGGTCCTGATCAGAACGGTACTTCAGGCTGTTTTGGATGAAATTGCTGAAGAGCTGATACAACCGGCTGTAGTCTCCTTTGATTACCGGCAGTGCGGAGAAGACCACCTTGCCGTTGACAGCGTTCATCTCACTGCGCAGCCCCCGTTCCACATCCTCTATCAGGCGCTGCATATTCACATCCTGAAATTTGGCGGGCTGCTCCCTTATGCTTGCATCGGTGGATAAGTCCTTAATCAGTTGCTCCATCCTCCGGGCGGCCTGCATAATGAAGTCTACATACTCCTGCTGAGGCCCTGATAAAGGCCCAAGGCTCCGGAGCAACAGTTGCATGAAGCTCATAATATTGCGCAGGGGTGTTTTGAGATCGTGAGAAACAGCGTGCGTGTACTGCATCAGTTCCTGGTTCACTTTTCTCATTTCGGCCTGCTGCTCTTTGAGTTGGCGGGTCAGCCCGGTGACCTCCTCCAGGGCAGCCCGTTGCGCCCTTAGCGAAAATAAAAGGTTCGAACTGTTGTCATTAGAGGGGAAGTCAGCCAGGTTGAGCTGTAGCTGATCCATATTCTCATCCGGGTTCAGCAGTAAGCTCCCCATGAAAAAGAGGGTTTGGCTGTCCCCTCTGAAGGCAGCAAACTCCCCTTTCAGCTGGGATTTTTTGCCCTTAATATCAAATATGATTACCGCCCCAATCAAATCCTGAAGCGCCTGATAAGACAACTCTACCTCATACGGGAAACGCAGACGCAGCACATCGCTTGCGGGCAAGGGATCGCCGTTCCAGTTTAACACTTTAGCCAGGCTGTTGCCAACATTGACGAGGTTGTTGTGCTCGTCCAGTGCAAAGAAAAAAGGGAAAAAACGATTTAAAAACTTTATGCTTGCGACCATTTCTCCTCGGAGCCAGATTAATAACTTGGAAATGCCTCCTGCCATGTAAACGCCTGAGCGCTCCAGGCCTGTTCCGCCTGCTACAGCAAAAGCTTCAAAATGAGTGTTCTCCGGGAATGAGATATAAACCTTTCCCAGTCAATTTTTTACGCTTTAATGTCAATAATGAATACTTCACAGATGGGCTCTTCGGTACAGGAGCCCGTATGCTTCACCTCCAGTGTGGCTTCAAAGTATCCTCCCAGCCCCTGCAGCATGCCAGTGACAAAAGACGCTAACCCTTGGCGCTCGCTTCGGTAGTGCAGCTTTAATTGGTTTTCTCCCAGGCGTTCACACCGGAAAGACGGAGGCCTAAGCTCGGGGAAAACATGGCTCATGCCGGCATGCATGTGGTCCAGATTGGACAAAAAGGTATACAGGTCTCTTCCGGCAAGTTTCAACATGTCACCGTAGCCATGCACCGCGTTGTACTTAATCCAGTGGCGCCCAAACTCCATCAGCATGTCAGGTACAGATTGCCCGGCGTAGCTTGCTGCCTCCGCTACCATACGATGGGTTAGTTCATCCGGGTAAGACTGCAGGTTGACGAAGATGTCGTCTTCCAGTTCTATACCCTTGCAGACCGCCTGCCAGCCTGATAGCCCATACCGCTGAATAATGGCATCCTTGATCACTTTATTTACTAGTCCATACATACACATAAAAAAAGTGATAATTTATCAGAATGCAGCGATTTCCGCAGGCAATCAGCTACCCCCTTGTGTAGCTACGGCAGATTAATCAAATGGGCAGCTGACTGATTTTTGCCACCAGCACTCTAGCGTGGGCTTCCATTACCTCATGCGAAAGCCCGGCTGTATGGGGTGTGAGAATGACATTTGGAGCTTGCCGCAGGTACTGAAAAGGAGCGGGGAGGCTATGCAGCTCCAAAACGTTGAAAGCCTGCTCTTCGTACTCCAGCACATCGAGCGCAGCGCCCAGTACCTTTCCGGACTGCAACTGCCTGACCAGGGCTGCGGTATCCAGCACCAGCCCGCGGGCGGTATTGAGCAGATAGAATGGCCTGGCGAAACCAGTGAGCAGCTTTTCATTGATAAAGTAATGGTTAGCTGCATCGTAAGGGATGTGCACGGTGATAATGTCGGCTTCCTCTTGCAATTGTGCCAGGTTGACTTCTGCTACCAGGTCATTTCCAAATCCGCGCTTATACTTATCATAAGCCATCAACCGGCATCCAAACCCGGAGAGGCGCTGAGCCACAGCTGATCCGATATTGCCATAACCGATAATGCCAACGGTGCGGTGGCGCAGCTCAAAGCTTTGGTTGCTTTTGCGATCCCAGATGCCCTGCTGTATTTCGCGGTGCGCTTTATTGATGTGGTTGAGCAGCCCCAGCATCATCCCCATAGTCTGTTCTGCAACGGTATCCCGGCTGCCCTCCGGCGAGTTCAGCACAGTTATGCCCCGGCTTTCGGCGTAAGCCACATCCACATGCTCCAGCCCGATGCCCATACGAGCGATGAATTGCAACCTGGGGCAGGCTTCCAAAAAAGCACGGTCCAGCGTAAACCGGCTCCTAAGGATAAGCCCTGTGGCATTTTGCAAGTCTTCCCGCAGGCTTTCAAAGGATTCCGTATAAGCGGCACGCACCTCATAACCCGCTCTGCTGAGCTGATCAGGTAAATAAGGGTGCGGTTTGTCCAAACAGATAATCAGACCGGTCGGCATTTGTAAAAAAAGCTTTAGATTGAGTGCAAACGAAAAACATGACAAAGGTATACTTTCTACTCGTACTGATTTTAGGAATCAACGCTTGCACCATGAAGGAATCCTCTGACCAATCCTCCGCTACTGAAGCTTCTCCTTCGACGCTGCTGATGATCGGCACCTACACGCAGAAGCTGGGGCACGTGGATGGCAAGGCAGCCGGTATTTACACCCTGGCTCCGGCCGGAGACAGCCTTTTTGCCCGTGCTCACACCACAACAGGCATTGAGAACCCTTCCTACCTGACGATTGATACCGCCGAACGCCTGCTCTACGCCGCCAGCGAGGTGCCCGGCGGAACCGACAGCAGCGGCTACATTTACAGCTATAAAATAGGCCCGGAAGGTGGGCTCACCTACCTCAACCGTCAGCCTTCCTATGGCTTTGCCCCCTGCTACGTCAGCATCAGCAATGATGGCCAGTTTGTGATGGCAGCGAATTATGTAGGCGGGACGGTGGCCGTATACCCCCGCAAGGAGGATGGCAGCCTGGGCGAGGCGACGGATCAGCAGACCTTTGCCGGGTCCGGCCCGCATGAGCAGCAGGAGGCTTCTCACCCGCATTGTATCATGCAGGCTCCGAAGGGGCCCTGGGTATATATTGCGGATAAAGGCACCGACCGGGTGATGAGCTTCCGGCTAACAGCCAAAGGGTTGCTCCAACCAACGGAACAGCAGTTTGTGCAGACCGCTCCCGGGGCGGGCCCCAGGCATTTGGCTTTTCACCCTACCCTGCCGGTAGCCTACCTGATTAATGAAATCAACAACACGGTGGACGTATTCCAAATGGAAAAAACCACCGGCGCTTTGTCCTCCATCCAAACGCTGACGACACTGCCTGAGGACTTCACGGATTTCAGTGCCTGCGCTGACATCCACGTCAGCCCGGATGGCCGCCACCTTTACGCTTCCAACCGCGGGCACAACAGCCTGGCTATTTACCGCATTCAGGCCGAAAGCGGACAACTGGAAAGCTTGGGCTGGGTGCCCACAAAGGGCGATTTCCCCCGCAATTTCATGATCACAGAGGATGGACGTCAGGTGTTGGTCGCCAATCAGAACAGCGACAACATCGTCATCTTTGACCGCAACCCGGCGTCCGGACAACTTACTCAACAGGGCGCGATCAGCTGCCCCACACCGGTCTGCATAAAATCCGTTGAACTATGAAAGGTAATATCCCTTCCAGAAAGAAGGTCATGATCAGCGTCAAGCGCCCCTTCATGAACTACCTTAGGAAAAATAACCGTACGGCTAATCTGCCCATGCAGTACGAAGACCTCCTGCGCTATGAGTCTTCCATCCCCCTGCTTGATCAGGAAGGCAACGATACGCTTTGGGAAACGGTATACTACTCTCAGTCCGACTTTGAGGATGTCAACCAGGCTATGAAACTGATCTACGCCCTGCTCAAAACCGATGGGGACGTGGAAGTGCTCGACCACCTGACTGTAGCCCGTATCGACTTCTGTACTTTTGGGAATACCAAGCCTTTCCGGGTGCGCATCATCAACCGGTTGAATGACAACTACGACCATTTTTACATTAAAAAAGCGGATGCTTCCCGGGTGTACGGGCTGGAGCTGGAATGGCTGCTTTCGCCCAACCACGTCACCTACCTGATAGATGGCGCCACACTGATTGAAGAGCACGTAGCCGGCATACCCGGTGATGACTTCATGAAGCACAATCTGGACGACACTACCTTCAATCAAATCCGTATTGCCAAGGAGTTCATTAAGTTTAATGAGCGTTGCTTTGTAAGGTTGCTGGGAGATATGCGGGCTTACAACTACGTCATCGCTATCACTCCCGATATTGAAGGCTCTCAGTACCGTATGCGCCCTATTGACTTTGATCAGCAGTCTTTTGAGGGACGAAAGGGGTTTTACCTGCCTCAGTATTTCCGGGAAAACGACCCCATCATCTACCTGGGCATGCAGCACATGACTTCGGAAACCGTCAAGCAGTATCAGCTGGAAGAGCGCAGCCTGATCGCAGGGCGGGTCAAGACCTCACAAAAACAATTCAAGGCACTGATGGACGTTATGATGAAGGATGAGATTTCAACCCCGGAGAAAACGCGGGAACTGGCAGATGGGCTGGCGCACCACCACAAAAACAGACGCTTTGAGGATTGCCGTACGATGGGAGAAGTGGTCTTGACTAATATTCAGCTGTTGCTCGAGAAAGACTTCAAACAAAGCATTCTGCTAAAGCCCGGAAACTAAAAAACCTCCCTCCTTTGAACTTCAGAGGAGAGAGGCTATCCCAAAAACCGATTATATATGTCAAAATTCCCAATTTATATTGAATAATAAAAATTTCTATCCGATTAATTCTGTATTTATTTCAAAACGAGCTAATTCTGTTGCGTTATGGATGGGCTGAATGCGGTTGAAATGAAGCGTTACGCCCGGCACCTGGCGATTCCGGGATTTGGGCCGGAAGGGCAGGCACGGCTGAAGCAAAGCCGGGTACTGGTGATCGGAGCAGGCGGGCTGGGCAGTCCGGTACTGCTGTATCTGGCGGCAGCGGGCATCGGGCACCTCACCATCGTCGATTTTGACCGGGTGGAAATGAGCAACTTGCAGCGGCAGGTCCTTTTTACAGAAGCGGATCTGGGACAGCCCAAGGCGGATGCTGCAGCGGACCGCCTGCGCAGGCTGAACCCGCAGATTAATATCAGCGCGATCGTTGCCCCCTTTTCCAGCGAGAATGCCCGTGAGCTGGTCCGTCAGGCCGACCTGGTCATCGACGGTACCGATAACTTCCCCACCCGCTACCTGAGCAACGATGCCTGTGTACTGGAAGGCAAGCCCCTGGTATACGGCAGCATTTACCGGTTTGAAGGGCAGGTATCCGTCTTCAACCTGTTGCGGGAAGATGGCAGCCGGGGCCCCAACTACCGGGATATTTTCCCCACTCCTCCCCCGCCCGAACTGGTCCCCAACTGCGCCGAAGGAGGCGTGCTGGGCGTACTGCCCGGCATTATCGGCAGCATGCAGGCGAATGAAGCCATTAAAGTGCTGGCACAGGTTGGGGAGCCGTTGGATGGCAAACTCTATCTTTTTGATGCGGCTACCCTTCTGTCCCGGACGATTACAATTGTGAAAAACCCAGAGGTGCAAATCGGGCAATTAATTGATTACGATCAGTTTTGCAATCCTGCTCCTGCAAGACCACTGCCATCTGTCACTGTAAGGGAACTGGCAAAATGGCGTCAGCAGGGCAAGCCTCACCAACTGATAGACGTGCGGGAGCCCTACGAGTACGAAATCGCCAATCTGGGCGGGCAGTTGATACCGATGGCTGAACTTTCCGGGCGTAGCAGCGAGCTTTCTAAGGAAACGCCTGTGGTCCTGCATTGCCGGAGCGGACAGCGGTCGGCACGGGCGTTAAGGCAATTGCAGGAGGCTGGCTTTCAAAACCTTTACAATTTGGAAGGCGGCATCTTGGCCTGGGCTGAAGCCATCGATCAGCAGATGACAACTTATTGATGTTTCCACCCCTGTCAGTCGGCTTCGAGCCGGTATCGCAACCGGACCGCTCCATTGCTGTAGGACTTCGAATCAAGGAGTTCCACCATCGTCTCCGGAATGCCGCCCGGGAACAAAGGAATCCCCTCCCCCAGGAAAACGGGCATCAGGAATAAGGTGAATTCATCCACCAACTGCTCCTTCATCAGGGCTTTGATGATTTGGGCGCCGCCGTCACAGTAAATGTCTTTCCCGGGCTTGGCCTTGAGCTCCCGGGCCAGTTCCACGACATCGCCTTTGTGGAAAACGATGCCGGGCTGATCGGGCATATCCTGACGAGTCACTACGTAGCAATGCGGGTATTGCCCGGCCGCAGGGAAGTTCCCCGCCAGGTCCATGACCACATCATAAGTCCGCCGCCCAACGAGATAAGTATCTACTGATTCCGAAAATTCAGCATGGCCAAAGTCTTCCCCTTCGAAGCGGGAGAGAAAACTCAGGTCGTCGCCGGGACCGGCGATGTAGCCATCGAGGCTGAGGGCGATGAAAAGTTTTATTTTGCGCATGGTCAACTAACTAATTCGCGGACAGCACCTTCCACTTCCAATAGCAAGTTGGCACCGTAGGCTTTCGCCGGGGTTTGGAATCCGGGCTTGGCTTGCCCGTTCAATACCCGCTCGACGATCATAATGCTGGTCAGGGCAGTGAGGGTATACCCTTCCGGCATAACAGAGCGTGCGGTCCGGGTTTCGCCTTTGGCATTCGTTACCCGTCCCCAGACCAGGCTGCGGCCGTTTTTGCGCTGTTCGGCAGAGGGGCCGGCAGGGCCGCTTAGCACCCGCTTTCGGGCACGTGCTTTGACAAATGGCAGGCGCAGGAACCAGCCGAAATATTTCTGCAGTTTTACATACCGGTACGTTTTGGGGTGCACTGCAGTGTAAGTTTCAATATTTGGAATGCCAGAGGAATAGTAGGCCGTGGAGACGTCCCCCCATGGGATGGTCATCACGAAACGCTTAAAGTCATCGGCAAATTCCACCGTCATCGACTTGTGCCCAAGGGGGACCTTTATGATGTTGCCGTTTTGGCGAACGGCGCTGCTCTGCCCCAGATTTTCTGCCATCGTCAGCGCAGTGCCCCGGGAGAAGCGAGTGCCCTGAGAAGCA
This sequence comes from bacterium, assembly GCA_024742755.1. Lineage (GTDB taxonomy): Bacteria > Bacteroidota > Bacteroidia > Chitinophagales > Saprospiraceae > Phaeodactylibacter. The sequence continues at coordinate 8,339 of JANSXW010000030.1, forward strand.
AACGCCAACTGCAGATGTGTGGCATCCGGCAGCTGTTCCTTGAGGAAAACCGCCATGCAATCAGTGGGTACCACGTCGAACCCAGTGCCGGGCATCATCATGATTTCCGCTCTTGCGGCCTTTTCGCCCAGAGCAGCGCCCGTTTCAAATACCGGGATTTCTCCGGTAATATCCAGGTAGTGGGTCCGGCTGCGCAGGCAGGCTTCCATCATGGGGCGTGCCGTATGGATAAACGGGCCGGCAGCGTGCAGGACAACACTGCAGCCTTCCAGCTGTTTCGCTATATTTTCGGCATCGTCCAGCGGGAAAATCCGGTATTCCAGCCCGAGTTCATTAGCCAGGGGTTGCACCTTGGATTCCGTCCGGCCTGCCAGAATAGGGGTTAAGCCGCGGTCTTTGGCGTGGCGCGCGATCAGGGCACCGGTATAGCCATTCGCACCGTAGATCATCCACTGTTGTTGCATCAATTGACTTTTTGTGAAGAGGCAAGATAGGGAATTCTATTTCAAATCTGCCACCATTAAGTTGCAGCCCCGCACATCGCTGGCATCGAGGCGGCCGAGGACTTCAAAGCTGCCATCTTCGTAAACGCGGCCGAGGTCATCCGTGGCGATGAAGCTGATGGTATCCAAATTGGCCAGGTCGATGATATTCAGGGCTCCGGTTCTGCCGGTGGCAGGCTGCGCGAAGGGGTCGGTGATTTCCCGGGTACGCACCTGCATCGTTGGGGCGGGCCGAAAAAGCCCGTTGCCGGTGGAGTAGGCCTGAGAGAGTAGTTCTGTCATGCCATATTCCGAGTGAATTTGTTCCACCTGAAAAGCCTGCCGAAGCTGAGCATGCAATTCTTCCCGGGTCAGCTCCCGGCGGCGGCCCTTCATGCCCCCGGTTTCCATGATGGTGATGCCGGACAAATCGGTGGGGTGTGCTTCTGCCAGGTCGAGCAGGGCGAAGCTTACGCCAATTAATAAGGTCGGCTGCTGGCTATTTCGGCACTTTTGCAAAATCTGAAGCAGTTCATCGGTGTTATACAAGAAGAATCCACTGTCCGGATGCCCGGAATGGCGAATGAAATCTTCCACCATGAAAACCAGGGAGGAGCCACTGCGTTCTAGATAAGAAGGCAATAGCGCCAGCACACAGTAATTTTTGAGGCTGCCGTAGAAGGTTTCAAAGCCGCGGCGGGCACTTTGCTGGTAGAAAGCCTTGCTGCGCAGCAGGTGTTTGCTGGAAATGGCTCCGGTGGTGCCGCTGCTGCTGAAGACCGCCTCTGATTGCCATTCCCCGGTTTGGATGGTGTGGTTTTTGAATAGCGAAATCGGCAGGAAGGGGATGTCAGAAAGGCGTTGCACCTGTCCCGGCGTTTGACCAAGCAGCTCCAGGTAGCGCTGGTAGAGTGGATTACACGCTGCCTGAGCCTTAAACACCTGTAGTGCTAAAGGTTCAAAGTCGGAGGCGGTAACGTGACTGATGCACTCTTTCAGCGCTGCATGTTTTTTTTTATAATTCAATAGTTAAAATTTTTCAAATGAAAACGACTTCCCTGGTCCTGCTTCTAGCTTTAGGTTTCGCTGCATTCAGCTGTGTGCAACCACCGGACTACCCCGTAGAACCTGAACTTGAGTACATTGGTTTTAACAAACTTACCTTTCCTCAGGGAGGGGCCAATGCTCCTTTTGACACCCTTGTCCTTCGACTGGGCTTTACCGATGGCGACGGCGACCTGGGCAATGATGACTCTGCCATTGATATTTTCATAACAGACAGCCGGACGCCCGACTTCCCGGAAATCCGAAAATTGCCGGTTATACCGGAAGAAGGCGTAGGCAACGGCATCTCAGGTGAAATCATTCTGCGTTTCCCCAACCAGGTGTCACAGCTGTGCTGTCTGGTGGAGGGCGAACAGGGCTGCTCCGGCCCGATCCCGGGCGTACCTTCAGATACCTTCTCCTACCAGGTCCAAATTCAGGACCGGGCAGGAAATTTAAGCAATGTCGTACAGACGGAGATGGTCACCCTAATCTGTAACTGACAGCCAGTCGATATTCTTCTTTAGCAGGTCCAGCGTTTGCTGTTCCGGGCTGCCCGGTTCCGGTTGGTGGCTGTATTCCCAATGAGCTACCGGTGGCAGGCTCATGAGAATGGATTCGGTACGCCCATCCGTATCGAGCCCGAATTTGGTGCCTTTGTCCCAGACCAGGTTGAACTCCACGTAACGCCCCCGGCGCAGGGCCTGCCAGCTCAGCTCCCGTTCTCCGTAAGGCTTATCCTGATTCCGCGCGATCAATTCACTGTAAGCAGGAGCAAAAATCTCCCCCACTTCTTTAACAAAGGCAAAGATAGCTTCCTTTGACAGCCCCTCGTTTTCCTCATTCAGGCGGTCAAAGAAAATGCCCCCTACGCCCCGGGTTTCTTTACGGTGCTTCAGGTAGAAATAGTCATCCGCCCACTTTTTAAACCGGGGGTAAAATTCAGGGTGATGCCGGTCGCACACTGCTTTCAGCTGTTCGTGGAAATACCGGGCATCCGGTTTATCAATATAGTGCGGGGTCAGGTCAATGCCTCCTCCAAACCAATACAGCCCGTTATCCATTTCAAAGTAACGGACATTCATGTGGATGATGGGCACCAATGGGCTGACCGGGTGCTGCACGATACTTACGCCGGTAGCCAGAAAGTGGCCCGGCTCAACCCCCAATGCACGGGTAATCCGTTCCGGCATCTCCCCGTGCACTGCAGAAAAGTTGACGCCCCCCTTGGCGATGCGTTTTCCCTGAAGGATGCGGGTGCGCCCACCGCCACCGCCGGGGCGTTCCCAGGCATCTTCCTGAAACTTCCCTCCGCCGTCTGCCGCTTCCAATTGCTGACAGATACGATCCTGCAGCGACTTGAAAAACGAAATGATTTCTTGTTTATCGGTATACATAATAGATTTTCGTATTTTGGAGGTATTAACCAAATAATTGCACAAAATACATCCTTTGTTTAAGGCACACCTATTCATATTGTCAAGGCATTGTCAACGCCTGTTTTGGATTACCCCTTTGATCCTGATGACGGTGCCCGGTTTCAGCCAGTACGATGCGCCGCTTGACACATCAGCTTCACTACGCTGCTGGAGCGAAAGGAGGTACTTTGGGCAGACCACGAAGACGCCAGGGATTTTTTCAGCCATATCAAGCGCAGTGCCCGGCAGATGCATACCCTGATTCAGGATGTGCTGGCTTATGCACAGGTGCGCGGCGGACAGCGTGAAACGACTTTGACAAGGGTTGACCTCAACGAGATCATGGCGCAGGTACAGGAGGCCCTGCAGCCACAACTCGAAGCTAAAAACGCCAGGCTATACACCGAAAACCTAACTTTTTTGAAAGGGACGCCCCACCACTTTTATGTCATCCTAAAAAACCTGGTCGAGAACGGGCTGAAGTACAACGAAAACGAATCGCCCATGATCATTGTACGCCAGGCACTGAAAACAGAGCAGCCCCGCTTGTTGGTCATCGATAATGGTATTGGCATACCAGATGAGTTCAAGCCCAAGGTTTTTGATATGTTCTACCGGTTGCACGGCCGGTCTCAGTACGAGGGGACCGGCCTTGGCCTGGCTATCGTTCAGCGGCTGGCCGGCAGTCTTGGTGCAACCATCGAAATTAGCGACCGCCCGGGCGGCGGCACCATTTTCTCTATTGAGTTTACGAATTGATGCCAGCCTTTTGCGCAGCAGCGGCCACTACTTTTTTGCTGTTGCCGATGAATATTTCGTCTTCCACCACAACTACCGGCCGTTTAAGGAAGGTGTATTCTTCAAGGATCAGGCGCTTGTAGTCGGCTTCGCCCAGTTCCTGTTCGTGCAGCCCCATAGCCCGGTATTTGCGGGAACGACGGGTAAACAAGGCCTCATAGGAACCCGCCATATCATACATCTCCTGTAGGTGTGCTTCGGTTATTGGCTCAGTTTTGATATCTTGCAAGGCGAAGCCCTCTCCGCCATTCAGTTCACCGATGATGCGCTGACAGGTTTTGCAGGTAGACAAATGATAGATTTTCTTCATCTTTTTTTAGCAAAGATAAACGATGCAACGCATTTCCAATGCCGAACTCATCCTTAATGCCGACGGCAGCATTTACCATCTTAATCTCCGCCCGGAGGATATTGCCCCTACCATCCTTACGGTGGGCAACCCCGGCCGGGTAGCCCGGGTCTCCAAATATTTCGACGAGGTGCGGGTGAGGAAGGAAAAACGGGAGTTCGTTTGTCATACCGGCCGGATTGGGCAGACGGAGTTGTCGGTACTTTCCACGGGTATCGGCCCCGATAATATTGATATTGTCATTAACGAGCTTGACGCTCTGGTGAATATTGACTTCGAAACCCGGGCTCCAAAAGCCGGGCATACCGCCCTGAATATCATCCGGATCGGCACATCCGGCTCCCTGCGGGCAGACCTGCCGGTGGACAGTTTTGTGGCTTCAGCCTATGGCATCGGGCTGGACAACATGCTTTCCTTTTACCAGTACCAGCAAAACCTGGCAGAGGCGGAGCTGGAGGATGAACTCCGGGCTTTCCTCAAAGAAAAGATGGACCTGCCCTTTTATGTTTGCGCAGGCAGTAAGGCCCTGCTGGAAAAGGTTGGGCAAGGCATGCACCATGGCATCACGCTTACAGCAGCTGGCTTTTACGGGCCTCAGGGGCGGCAGCTCCGGCTACAGCCCCGCTTCAATACCGAACGGATGGAGCAGCTCGGCCACTTTTACTTTGGCAAAACGCCCATCACGAACTTCGAAATGGAAACCGCTGCCATTTACGGGCTTTCCCGCATGCTGGGCCACCGGGCATTGTCCACCAACGTCATTTTGGCGAACCGGCCGGCCGGGCAGTTCAGCCCTGACCCCCAAAAATCTGTGGAGCAACTGATTGAGCAGGTAATTTCAATGCTTTAATCCTTAATTTTCTCGAGTATGCACACCCATAAAATCAAAATCAGAACAGTAAAAATCGCCATTCTCCTTTGTTGCCTTGTACCACTATACGGACAAACAGAGCATAATTATGGCCGTACGCAACCTATTCCTCATTTAAGGCAGCAACTAAATAAAGCGCCGAATGATTCCATCAAAGCTTATCTCTACAATGAACTGAGCTGGGCTTTTCATATGCGCGACATAGATTCTACAGCTTTCTATGCTCAAACGGCATTGGAGACAGCCCGGAAAAGCAGCTATGCTGCTGCGGAGGCAAGAGCTCTGAATCTTCAGGCTGTCGTATCCTATATTTTGCAGCGGCCGACTGAGGCCTTTACCCTAAACCGTAAAGCATTGAAAATAGCGGAATCCATTCAAGATTCCTTCCTTATTTCAGCTGCCTGTAATGATATTTCCAGTTATTACACTTATAACTCAGGAGCGGATAGTGCCTTATATTATCTCCAAAAAAGCCTGGCTCACCTCACTCCTGAAGACACCATGGCCTTGAGTTATGTTTGGTATAATATTTCTGTTCTTCAGGAGGAGCTTGGCAACGATGAGCTGGCAGTTGATTATCTGGAAAAAGCCATTGCAATCGGCAAGCAAAGCCAGGACCCCACTGTCAAAATCAATACAGCCATTTACGAAGCCTTATGGCATGCTTTCAAAGGCAATACAGAAAGGGCTGTTGATAAGCTCCAACAAGCCTTGGGTTATGCAATAAATAGCGAAGATGAATACCAGCAGTTATTAATCAACAACTACCTGGCCTACCTAAAAAAAACACAGGGAAGGTTAGAAGAAGCCGGCCTGATTTACAAGGAAGTACTTAATGCATCCTGGTCCAGGCAGTACCACAGGCTCTACAACAACATACTGACAGATTACGTTGATTTCCTCCTGAATAATCAGGAATACGACAAAATTCTAAATATAGCTCAGCAAAGACGGAGTGATTTTCAAAATCTGGAGCTGAAGCATCGAATATCAGTTTATAATGCCACTGCCAAAGCCTTCATGCACAAACAGCAATACAGAAAAGCTGCGCTGCTTAAGGATACCATACTGATGTATAAGGACAGCTTACTGAACCTGGACAAACAGCGGACCTTTACCGACCTTGAATACAAATATCAACTGGAAAGCGAGGTAAGGGAAAATAAGCTGCTCAAATTAGAGCAGGAAGCGACAAAGCTTGAAATGGCCCGGAAGAATGGCTGGCTGACTGCCGGGGGAGCATTCCTTGCGTTTGTCCTAAGCTTTTTGTTTGCGCTGTCTGTTTTTTATCGTCAGAAAAAACGAAGCAACAAAGAACTCAGCAGGCTCGTTGCCCTGCAAACGCACGAACTCAGAATGGCAAACAGGGAGCTCAGGAAATCCAATGATGCGTTGGAAAAGAGCAATGAAGAACTGGAACGCTTCGCCTACATCACTTCCCACGATATGAAGGAGCCCCTGCGCAATATCAACAGTTTTTCCATGCTGCTTGAGCGCCGCTTACATGCTATAGAAGTAAAAGATACTCCTGCACTGGAGTTCCTCGACTTTATCAAGCGTGGCACGCTCCAGATGCATAACCTGATAGAGGACGTCCTTTTTTACACCAAGGTTCGGCAAGGGTACGAATCGCTATATACTCCGACTGATTTTAAAGCACTGCTGGCTCAGATAAAGGAACAACTCGCCCCGCTCATTGCCGAAAAAAAAGCCGTTGTGGAAGCACATGCCCTTACAACTTGCGCGGCGCCTGCTTCTATCTTAAGTATTGTCTTGAAAAACCTTATCGAAAACGGCCTGAAATACAACGAATCAGAGCTGCCCAGAATTATTGTGCGGCAGGGAGAAGAAGCTGACCAATGGTGGATTAGCCTGGAGGATAATGGCATTGGTATTGCGCCAGCGTTTCAAGACAAGGTCTTCAATATGTTTTACAGACTGCACGACCGTAGTGCCTACCAGGGAACAGGCCTAGGGCTGGCAATTGTTAAGCGCCTTATAGAGGGGGCGCATGGGACCATTGTACTGGAAAGCCAGGTCGGCCAAGGCAGTATTTTCAGAGTCTACTGGCCTAAGGAAGCGCCTGTGGCTCTGTCTGATCGCTCGGAAAATCGCAAACCAGGCATACCTGTTTGACTTCTAGTTGATTAGTATTTTGTACCTTAATGCCATGAGAAGACAAATATGCACCCGTCTTATGCTATGCACAGTCATAGCCTTTACCCTCCTGCCGAGGCATCAACGGGCTACTGCATGCACGAAAGCTGAGTATCGCTTCGCCCCCCTGCCCCAATTAAGCCCGGCAGGCATGCCTGCTCAGGAATCAGCCACCCCGCGTCCCCGGAATGCATTAGCGCAACTGCAACAACGCTTTACGCAGGAGCAATATACAAAGGAGTACTACAATTATATGGCAAAAGGCATCCATCAAATGGAAACCCTCATTGAGGGCATTCAGGCTTTTGCCGGCGCCCACAACACAACCCTGAGCTACCAATCGACCAATCTGCAGGAGCTAATAGAAAACCTCCAAAAGGAAATAGCCCTGGACTTCCCTGATAAAACGGTACGGCTGGAATACCTCAGTCCTATGCCTTTCGTTGCTTTGCCTCAAGAGATTACCGACTCTATCCTACGGCAACTTATTACCAATGCCATTTACTTCACACCAGAGAAACAAGTCACTATAAAGGTAGGATACCGCAGAGCCGGACAGCAGCATCATATCCAAATCTCTGACCATGGAATGGGCATTCCGTCAGAGTTTCACGAACGAATATTTGATCTGTTCTACCGCTTACAGGACCGTGAACAAAGCAAAAACCCTGGATTAGGATTAGCGCTTTCACAAAAACTCGCTCAGCAAATAAACGGGGCGCTCCACGTGAAGAGCGCCCCGGGCAAGGGCAGTACGTTTACCCTTAGTATTCCTGTTCAATAACCATTATTTACCCGTTGCCTTTCTTGTGATCGGCCAGGAACTTCTCCAAGCCAATGTCCGTCAGGGGGTGCTTCAGCAGGCCCAAAGCGGCATCGAGCGGGCAGGTAAAGACATCCGCCCCGGCACGGGCAGCGTCCACGATATGCTTGGCATTGCGGATGGAAGCAGCCAGGATTTCTGTTTCGTAGCCCTGAATGGCGTAGATCTCAGCAATCTGCTCGATAAGGCCGATACCATCCCAGCTGATGTCATCAATGCGGCCGATGAATGGAGACAGGTAAGTGGCGCCTGCTTTGGCCGCCAGGATGGCCTGGCCGGCAGAAAAGACCAGCGTACAGTTGGTGCGAATGCCATTGTCGCGGAAGTAGCTTAGGGCTTTTACGCCGTCCTTAATCATTGGGACTTTCACCACGATATTCGGTGCCAGTTTGGATAGCGCTTCTCCCTCTTTGATGATGCCCTCAAAATCAGTGGAGATCACCTCAGCGCTCACATCACCGTCCACAATTTCACAGATTTTCTGGTAATGCGCGTAGATGTTGTCCTTCCCTGTGATACCCTCTTTGGCCATGAGGGAAGGGTTGGTCGTTACGCCATCCAGAATACCTAAATCCATGGCTTCCTTAATCTGATCAAGGCTGGCCGTATCAACGAAAAACTTCATGTTGCAGGTTGGTTTTACAGTATTTTCAGAATAGATTTCAAAGATTAAACCTGTAGTAACCGCAATAGTTTGGTGGGATATCGGGAAGACAAAAAATAAGGCGAGCAACACATCGCACCGCTCAACCTACCTACCCTTGCTGCGTTTCCGCCCTGGGGGAGTTCAGTGGGAGCTGGTCGTGTGCGCTCGCCGGACGGCAAAGGTAAGGGGTTACTTTGGAAATTCCAAAACTCTGCCCCCGGCGTTGCAATTATTTTTGCCCTCCCTTTGGAATGATCTCTGTCTTTTCGCCAAAGTACTGCACAAAGCGCTGCATATCAGCGGCTAACTCAGCATTCTGCGTGGCTTTGTAATAGGTATCCGCCAGTGCCCTCAGGGTTTGGAACATGAAGCGGTCCATCTCGATAACCTGCATCTGTTTAGTCCACAAATCAATTCGGAGCGTGTCCTTCGTCTCCCGGTCAAAGATGGACAATAAGAAGGCTTTTGCGGACTGCAGCTCCGGACCATCGGGCCCGTCTACCGACGCCCATTGTATGTCGACGGGCATGTTTTCTGCATCCAGCCCTACATTAATTTTTATTTCTGACCACTTCTTAACTTCGTCTGCCATAATAATTTGCTGTTTTTTGCTTAACCGTTGGGGCACCCGTTGTACGCACCCGTTTGGCGGGCCGAAATTACTAAATTTCAACCCGATATTCTACTGACCCGTCTGCCACCTGCCAGGTTCGTGCTTTTGAGCTTGTTTTTTTGATCAATTCTGTAGTATCCTGTATCCCCCACCACCTATTTTGGCGGAAAAGACCTGGCTATGTCCTCAATCAATAAGCTCAATCGGATATTCCTGCCCCTGTTCTGCTGTACTTTGCTGCCCTGCTGCCTGACGGCGCAAAATGCTGTGACTTCCGGCCGCCTCTATGTGGAGCCACCAACCCTTATTTGCCTGGGCTTTGAGTGGTATATTGGCGGTGATGACAACCGCAACGCCTCCGTGGAAGTCGCCTACCGGAAAGCTGGCGCCACAGACTGGTCTGCCGGGATGCCCCTGGTCCGTATAGGAGACGAGGCGGCCGGTATTGCCGAGCTAACCTACCGGACTCCTCGCCTTTTTGCAGGCAGCATCATTGATTTGGAGCCAGATACGGAGTACGAATGCCGCCTTACGCTCAGCGACCCCGATGGGGTGGAGCTGGGACAGGCGGTACACGTCCTCAGCATCAGGACCCGTGCTGAGCCTCAGGCCAAAGCCAATGGCCGCATCCGGCACGTCTACCCACCGGATTGGGAAGGCAAAAAGGAAATACCCGCTTACGAAGGGCTGATGCATGCCTATTATGGTTTCAAGCGCTATGCAGATCATATTCAAACCGTTGACCCGGTTCAGCCGGGAGATATGATCCTGGTACATGCAGGTACCTATAAAGCAGATCGTTACAACTATCGCAATCAACACGCTCTTACCTTTCACGGCACTTACACCCTTACGCACGATGGCACCCCGGAGCGGCCCATCGTCATTAAAGCAGCCGGCGATGGAGCAGTCATTTTCGATGGTGACGGGGCTTACCGTTTGTTTGACCTCATGGCAGCCGACTACCACCACCTTGAGGGCTTAACCATCCGAAATGCAGACATTGGCATACTTGCCGGAGAGAAGAATGTACTGGGCTGCGAAGGGCTCGTGGTGAAAAACTGCCGCATAGAAGCAGTCGGCATCGGCATTATGGCACAGTACCGGGGCTGCCGGAATTTTTACCTGGCGGACAACTACATCACCGGCCGGGTAGACACCACCCGCCTGCTGCGCAAGGAAAGGGGGCCGGACGGAAACATGCAACAAAGAGTCTACTCTTACTACGGTATTAAGGTATACGGGCAGGGGCATGTCATCTGCCACAACTATGTGGCTTACTTTTTTGATGGGATTGACATCTGCACCCACAGTGGAGTCGAAGCCCTTGAAGAGGAGCGCAGTGTCGCCATTGATATTTATAACAACGATATCTTTCTAACCAACGACAACTTCTTCGAAGCCGACGGTGGCACTTACAACCTGCGCTTCCTGCGCAACCGCGGCTTCAACTCCGCACAATCCGGCTTCACCAATCAGCCGGTACTCGGGGGCCCCGTGTACTGGATACGCAACATTGGGTACAATATACCCGAAAAGCCGGCCCTGAAGTACTGGGAAACCCGGCCCGGTGCCATCATTGCCTACCATAATGTATTTACGACCTATTCCGGCCGCAGCTGGAAGGGGATGAACAATGCCCGCTTTCGCAACAACCTTTTCCTGCAGCCCGATGACGCCCCTCAGCCCACACTGGGCATGAAGACCTATACAAGCTACAGCACGAGCGACTATAACGGCTACCGTTTCCATAAAGGACAGGAGGTGCCCATTTCATGGCATGCCCCCATGCCCGGCGTGCTCCGCGACTATGTGCTCAGCCACGAAGCCTCTACGTTCCAAACGCTGGAAGCCCTGGCCGCTGCTACCGGGCAGGAGCGCCATAGCATCACCATCGATTTTTCAGACTTTGTCAAGGTGCCTGTGCCGAATTTCAAAGCCTGGCAGGCCGCCAACCCGGACCCCGATGCTGAAGCCTTCCCCATTTGGCGCCCCGGAGGCATGGATTTTCACCTCCGCCCTGGCAGCAAGGCCATTGATGCTGGCGTACGTATCCCTAATGTGAATGATGATTTCCTTGGCGAAGCGCCTGATATGGGTGCGCTGGAAGGGGATTTGCCTGCGCCTCACTACGGGCCCCGAAGTTAAGACGGTCTAAAGGCTGGAAGTAAACTTGCCAACCTGGGGGCTTACCTCAGCAGCCTTGTCCCTGCATTAGCAATTTCGTGAATCGCTTCAGAGTCATAAATGATTTGCCCTGGTTGCAGCCCTTGGGCTACGGCGATCATAGCCTTCGCCACATCCTCGGCTTCCACCGGGCGGTACTTGCCCATCACCTTGCCCCGGATGTAAGGCGCAATGCCCCGGGTCAGGCGTACCGCCAGTTGCTCTGCCAGGCGTTGTTCCTGCCTTGGCCCCAGCAGCAAGGAGGGCTGGAAGATGTGCATGCCCCACAGGGGAAGCTCACGGATGGCGGCTTCCAGTTCTCCCTTTACCCGGGAATAGAAAAACAGGGACTCGGGGTCTGCCCCAACGGAAGAAACCAGCATCAACTGATTGGCTCCTGCGGCTGCGGCGGCCTTTGCGGTTTCGTAAGCGTAAGTGAAGTCTACTTTATAGAATGCCGCTTTGCCGCCTGCCTTGGCCATGGTGGTCCCCAGACAGGAAAAGACATCTTGCCCCTCCATCAGGTGTTGGTAACCAGCAGCTTTGTCAAAATCGATCACATGCTGCTCCAGCCCTTCGCCCTTTAGATCAAGCTTGCGCCTGCCAAAGCTGACCACCCTTTTGTAGGCAGGGTGCGCAATCAATTGCCGGAGCACAAAGCCGCCGACCAGGCCGGAGCCCCCGAATACCAATGCGGTCTTTTGATGTTTGCTGATTTCCATATACGCTGTAAAAGTAAAAACTTTTCCTATTCTACCGCGACACCAGCAAGGTATAGTAGGATGCTGAAATGCCGCCCCAGATGCCGAGCCCACCCTCCACATTCGACTCTATCAGGGTGTAACTGGAAAACGGCCCCTGATTGGCGGTATTGAACTCCACGGTATTCCAGAAATCGAAGTGCGCCTCATCTATGGTCATCCACTTCACAGTGATGGTATCGCCCACGGTATATAAACCAAAGGTCGCAAGGTCAATATCCACACTTCCTCTGGGAATAGGGCGGAAGAGCGGGAACTCCACTACTTCCCCATCAAACAGCCGGTCGTCTGTAACCGAAGCCCCAGGACTAATGATCGGACCGCCATTGGTGCCCACCTGATACCGGTAAAAATTGGGAGTGCCTGCAGGGTCTTTCAGATACCCCAACAGCTGCGCCAGGGTATCAACAGGCTCGCCCGGAGGGGGCCGGAACCGCAGGGAGTCGATCGGCACCCTTTCGGGAATGCTCGTCACGGCGCGTAGTTGCCGCCCCTCCGCGTCTACCAGCAGGGTGTAAGTCTTGCCCTCCTCCCCTATCATGGAGAAACTCACATCGATGTACACACAGAAGTTAAAACCGAGGCTATCCACCGCAAGCCCAAAGGCATCAGTTGCCAGCTGCTTTTCCAGAGGGGATAGCTCATTCAGGCAGATTTCTTCCAGCTGTACCGTGTCCTGGCCGTTGGTGATGCGCACATCCGCCCCGCTCACAAAATTTTCATTGAAATCTTCGGCGCTAAATTCAGAAAAGAAAGAAGTGGACCGCGAGAGGATAACAAATGGCGGGCGTGGCTCTGTGCCGGCTTCGATGTAGCCTTCCACCACGATTTCCGGAGGCAGGTCAACGGAGGCGGGTATGAATTCCTGCTCGCAGCTTAGCGTGAGCCATCCTGTGATCAGGACAAAAAAGAGAATACGATTCATGCAGCATGTTTTCTGCTGGCAGAACAACCAGAGGGCGGGGAAGTTTTAGCGATTAAGCCTTAATCCGCTTGTACCGCAGCCGAATGGAATTGCCAATCACCACCACATCAGAAAACGCCATAAACAGGGCGCCCCACATGGGGTTGAGAAAGCCCATGGCTGCAATCGGGATGGCCACGATGTTGTAGGCAAAAGCCCAGAACAAATTCTGTTTGATCGTCAGTACCGTATGCTCTGATATGCCAAAGGCTTTGCGCAGGTACTCCAGCCTGCCATTCAGCAGGATAATCTGCGCGGATTGTATCGCTACCTGCGAGGCATTGCTCAGGGAAACGCCAACGGTTGCCTTTGCCAGGGCCGGGGCATCATTGATGCCATCGCCAACCATGGCAGTAGGCACCTGTGCGGAGAGGGCTGCTATGCGTTCCAGTTTTTGTTCCGGCAGCTGAGCGCCGTAGTACTCCTCAATGCCGAGCTCCCTGGCAACTTCCGCCACCTTGGCTTCCTGATCACCACTCAGCAATACTGCCGACTTCCCCTGTGCTTTCAGGTAAGCTATCGTCTCAGCGGCATCGGGCTTGATCTCATCCGAGAGTTCAATAGTAGCCAGCAACGTGTCATTTTCAACCAGGTAGAGTGCACCTGCTTTGCCGGTAACCGTCTTAGGCAGCATACGCTCAGAGCCCAGGCGAATGGTATGCCCATGGGCATCCCGTGCCTGCAGGCCGCGCCCCTTCAGCTCTTCCACATCCTGCAGCTCTACCGCTACGCCATTCACCCGGCTTTCCATTTCCCGCAGTAGGGACTGTGCGATGGGGTGAGAGGAGTGCTGCTCCAGTTTGTAAATCAGTGCATTGGCCCGTGCCTCATCGGGCTGATGGTACTCAATATGCCTGATGCGGAAATCCCCTGTCGTCAGCGTCCCCGTTTTATCGAAGACTACTTTTTTGACACGGGAGAAGACTTCCAGGGTTTGCCCGCCTTTCACCAGAATGCCATTCTTCGCCAAACGGCCCACGCCTACCATGACCGCCGTTGGTGTGGCCAACCCCATTGCGCAGGGGCAGGAAATCACCAGTACAGCAATGGCATTCATCAGCGCCTGACCGAAAGCCAAGCCAAAGACGAAATGTCCCAGCAGCAGCGTCAATAGCGCAATGCTCAACACCACCGGCACAAAAACGGCACTGATTTTATCTGCCAGCCGCTGAATGTCCGGCTTGTCCTGCTGAGCCGTTTTCACCAGTTCGATCATTTGGCTCAGCACCGTATCCCGGCCCGCCGCCGTCACTTCCATTTTTACAGAACCGCCAACAACCACCGAAGCTCCGATGACGCGGTCACCAGCCGACTTATTCACCGGCAGGCTTTCGCCCGTTAGCATGGACTCGTCTACTGCAGCTTCCCCTTCCAGGATTTGGCCATCCAGGGGTACTTTATCGCCCTCGTTCACCAGCAGGGTATCGCCCACTTTGACTTCTTCCCGCTTCAGCGTGACCACCGCACCGGATGGCATAATCTTACGCGCGGTTTCCACCTGCAGCTTCGTCAGCTCCCCAATTGCAGTCGTGGTCTGCTCTACCGCCCGTTTTTCCAGCCAGTTGCCGACCAGCACCAGGGTGACAATGGTCGCACTTGTTTCGTAAAAAATGTAATTGGCTTCCCAAAGCAGCGTCCCCACCAGGCTGTAAATGAAAGCTGCCGTGCTGCCCACGAAGATCAGCACGTCCATGTTCGGCACGCCCCCCTTCAGCGAGCTTAGGGCCGAGCGGCCAAAGTGCAGGAACCCGATCACGAAAGGCGGCAGGCACAGGGCCATTTGGAACCAGTAATTTTCCATAATCGCCAATTCCACACCAGCCATCATAAAGAAGTGGTACATCAGCAGGGGTAAGGTGAAGATGGCACTCACCAGCAATTTGCGCTCCAGCGTCCACCAGGGCCCTTTGGCATCACTGTCCTCATCCACTACCGAGAAGCCCAGCTTGCGGATGCCCTGCCGGACTTTTTCCCGGTCAATGCCCGATGCCGTCTCCCGGTAACGCACTTCCTTGGTCTGAAAATTCACATAAACGTCTTCCAGGCCTTTACGCTCCAGGAATTTATTCAGGCTGGCCGCGCAGTTGTTGCACGTCATGCCCTCAACTTTCAATTCTACAATATCGTTAGCCATAGCGGTAATCGCTTTTATGTCTGAATATAGGAAAGATTCTAAACCTTGCGCCCCTTTTTAGCCTTCTAAAGGCTAAGGGGAAGCGGTTGTTCCAAAGAACCCTTACCTTCGTAATATTAACACATCAATCCAAAATCAGATTAATGATGAGAACGCTAAGCCTGTTATTTGTGCTTGCCCTGTTTTTTACCAGCTGCCAAAGCGGTGGCAACACCGACACCACTGAAGAGACCACAGCCGACACCACTGCGGTGGATGCAGAACCCGCCACCAGGTATTTCCTTACGCCCTTCAGTGAGTCAGAAGCCTACCCTGATGCCGCTATCGAAGACGTCACCTACGAGGATGGCAAATTCAACTTTTCAATCAGCGGAGAAACGTACAAACTCGGTGTCCAAACGCCTGACGCAGACGCCAAAATGTGCGCCAACAGCGCTAAGGGCCAGCACATCCACCTGATTATCGATGATCAGCCCTATGCTGCCAAATACGAAGCTGCATTTGACTACGAAATTGAAGACGGCGACCACTACATGCTCGCTTTTCTGTCCCGCTCCTACCACGAGAGCATCAAAACGGATAAAGCCCATGTCGCTAAAAAAGTAACCATCGAAAACAACAGTTTCATGGCGGTAGAGAATATCACAGACCCCATTCTCTTTTACAGCCGTCCGAAAGGCACCTATACCGGAAAAGCACAAACCGAAAAGGTCATGCTCGACTTTTACCCGGTTAATGTCCCTGGCTTCGGCACCGACCACATGGTTAAAGCCACCATCAACGGCGAAGATCATATGATCGATACCTGGCAGCCTTACTACGTCGAGGGGCTGCCAATGGGCGAGAACACCATCACACTCACCCTCGTTGACGCCGAAGGCAATAAAGTAGACACGCCGCTCAATCCGGTCACCCGCACCTTTACCTTGCAGGAAGACCCAGCGGAATAATTACGGAGCGTGCCCATGACTCAGCGGATGGCCCACGCACCACATCAACATAGCAAAAGGCAGCCTGCGCCAGCGGGTTGCCTTTCTTTTTGCTGGCCGCATGCACAAAAAAAAGTGCTGCTCGCACACTGTGCGGCAGCACCCAAAAGCCAGTAAACCAGTAGCCCTTTGGCTACTAACAAACAAACATTCTTGACCCTTCAAAGAGAAAAGTGCAGCCCGCGTAGCAGGTGATCTTGCCCCACACTGCTCCCCTTATCAATCTAAAGAAGTATGGATACGGGCCACACCGGTATAATCCCTTTCGAAGTTGGCTCTCTCACCGCAGGCGCAGCATTCTGCCCCCATATTCCGGTGTTTTAGTATTTTGATGTAGTTTCGTTTTTCAATGACATCTAACTAATACCAACAACCGTGCCAAAAATGAAAAACCATGCTTCCTTACTGTTTTTTCTGGTCCTGCTGTGGAGCTGCAACAGCTCCGAAACCAAAGCGCCTCCCTACACTGCACAAAAAACAGCCCTGGGGAATGAGGCCGCCGTGGTCTCCCCCCACCCGCTGACGACGCAGGTCGGTATCGATATCCTCAAAAAAGGAGGGAATGCCGTAGATGCTGCCATTGCCGTGCAGTTTGCCATGGCGGTGGCCTATCCGCGGGCCGGCAACCTGGGCGGGGGTGGCTTTATGGTGCTCCGTCAGCCTGATGGCACCACGGATGCCCTTGACTACCGGGAACGCGCGCCACTCGGTGCTCAGCGGGACATGTACCTCGACAGTACCGGGCAGGTGGTGGAAGGGCTTAGCCGCAACGATGCGCTGGCAGCGGGCATCCCGGGCACAGTAGCGGGCATGGAAGCGGCCTTCAACAAATACAGCACCCTGAAGGACTGGAGCGCGCTGCTGGAACCTGCCATCCAACTGGCGGAGGAGGGCTACCCCATCTCCCCTGCCGAAGCCGAACGCCTCCATGGGTTTCAGGAAGCCTTCCGGACCTACAACGAAGGGCCAAACCCTTTCATCCGCGATACTTTCGAAGCCTGGCAAGTCCTCCGGCAACCGGTCCTCGCCCGCACCCTGCGCAAGATTCAGCAAAGGGGCGCCCGGGGGTTCTACGAAGGCCCGGTAGCAGAGGCTATGGTAGCAGAATCCCAATCCCGCAACGGTATCTTCACATTGGAAGACCTACAGGGCTATGAAGCAGCCTGGCGCACGCCTACCCGCGCCAATTACCGGGGCTACACCGTCATCAGCATGCCCCCGGCTTCCAGCGGTGGGGTGGCGCTTTCGCAAATGTTAAATATGGTGGAACCCTTTGACCTGCATGAAAAGCCCTTCCACAGCGCTGAGGCCGTCCACCTGATGGTGGAAGCAGAGCGCCGGGCCTTCGCTGACCGGGCAGCCCACCTGGGAGATACCGACTTCTACGACGTGCCTATGGATTCACTGATGAGCCGGGCTTACCTCGACCGGCAGATGGCTGACTTCGACCCCGGCCAGGCGACGCCCAGCGACAATATCATTGCCGGAGATTTCCAACTGCTTAAGGAAAGTTTTGAAACCACTCATACCTCCGTGGTAGACGCCGAAGGACAGGCCGTATCCATCACCACTACGCTCAATTCCAACTTTGGATCCAAGGTGTGGGTACGGGGCGGCGGCTTTTTCCTCAACAACGAGATGGACGACTTCAGTGCCAAGCCCGGGGTACCGAATCAATTTGGGCTGGTGGGGGCCGAGGCCAATGCCATTGCCCCTCGAAAGCGGATGCTCAGCTCTATGACGCCCACCATCGTTGAGCGGGACGGGCAGTTGTACATGGTGCTCGGTGCGCCGGGCGGCTCCACCATCATTACAGCCGTTTTTCAGGTCATCACCAACGTAACGGACTTTGGGATGTCACTGGAGGAGGCGGTAAATGCCGGCCGTTTCCACCACCAATGGCTGCCTGATGAAATCCTGGTGGAGCGTGGCGCCCTGCCCGACGGCACGATGGCAGAGCTCAAAGCCATGGGGCACACCTTCCGCGAAATTGAGCGCATGGCGGTCATCAAGGCTATCCTCAAAGACAAGGACGGGACGCTCCACGCGGTGGGCGATTTTCGTAACCCGGATGATGATGCGCGGGGGTATTGAGCAAACTTTGGGGATCAAAAAAGTAATGCCCATGCCCCGGGCGAACTCCGGAATCTGGGCATTGCATTTTACTAATTGAGGTTAGACTATGTTGGGCATTCATTTTTGGAGCGAATTTCCAACATAACCTTAATTAAAGCTTCCCCGGAAAATGCCCCGGGTTCACCTCATGCATCATTTTATAAACCTGCTCGAAGACATCCTCGGGGCTTGGCTTGGTGTAGTAATCCCCGTTGGAGCCATAGGGCGGGCGGTGCGCATGCGCGGTGAGCGTTACCGGATCGGAATCAAGATAGCGGTAGCCGCCCTGTACTTCCAACACCTCCCGCATCATGAATGCCGTAGCGCCGCCGGGCACATCCTCATCCATAAAAACAATGCGATTGGTCTTTTTCAGAGATTCCAGAATGATGTGCTCGAGGTCGAAAGGCAGCAGGGTCTGCGCATCGATCAATTCTACAGAAATGCCCTGCTGTTCCAGCAACTGCACCCCTGCCTGCGCGACCCGCACGCAGGAGCCGTAAGTAACCAGTGTCACATCCCTTCCTTTACGCAGTACCTCAGGCAGGCCCAAAGGAATGGTGTATTCGCCTAAATTATCCGGCACGCGCTCTTTCAAACGGTAGCCGTTAAGGCACTCTATGATCAGGGCAGGGTCGTCAGACTGCAGAATGGTGTTGTAGAAGCCAGCCGCTTGGACCATATCGCGGGGCACAATAACGTACATCCCACGCAGCGCGTTCAAAATCATACCCATAGGTGAGCCGGCATGCCAGATACCCTCCAACCGGTGCCCGCGCGTTCGGATGATCGCCGGTGCTTTTTGCTGTCCGTTGCTGCGCCAGCGTACTGTTGCCAGGTCATCCATGAGTGGCTGCAGCCCGTAAATCAGGTAATCGAGGTACTGAATCTCTGCGATAGGGCGTAGGCCACGCATCGCCATGCCAACCGCCTGCCCCATGATGGTCCATTCCCGGATGCCGGCATCGAAGACCCGGCCTTTGCCATATTTTTGTTGCATGCCTGCAAAGCCCTGATTCACATCGCCGATATCGCCCACATCTTCACCAAAGGCACAAAGCTCCGGATATTGCTCCAGCTTTTTATCGAAGAAGGCGTTGAGGACTTCGTAGCCATTTTTCACTTCTGATTCATCAGAAAACGCTTTGTGCACCACTGGCACATTCAGGGCTGCCTGAGGAGAATCACTGTGCAGGTGCGCATGGTAATGCTTGTGAGCCAGCTGATAGGATTGCTCAATCCAGTTGCGGAGATTGGATTCGGCGTCCAGCCCGGCCCCCATAATCTGGAAGAGCATGCGGCGGGCAACTTGTGTCACCTCACCGTCTACCGGGTGCATGAGCTGGTCCAGCTCCTGCTTCAGCTCGTCGCAGGGGCCTTCATCCGCCGGGATTTGATCAAAGACTGCTTTGAGGTCCTTTAACCGCTTTTTGGTCGGCGCGTTCGCAGCTTTCCAGGCCTTGTCGCGGCACTCCTTGGCATAAGCTTTGGCATCCTTGCGGATTTTCTTCGCTTCCTCTTCGGTGAAAATACCTTCCTTGACCATCCACCGCTCCATCAGCAGGATGGGGTCGTGGTCTTTTTCCCACTGCAGGCGCTCTTTTGATTTGTAGCGTTCGTGAGAACCGGAAGTGGAGTGCCCCTGTGGCTGAGTAACTTCTGTAATGTGGAACAGGGCCGGGCGGTGGGTCTCCCGCATTTTGGCGATACCTTTCATATAGGTTTCCACCAGTTGCGGATAATTGCCTGCTTTGACCACATAAATGTCTATGCCGGTATCATCGCCTTCGGTTTGAAAACCCTGAAGTGCTTTGGAGATGCTCGCTTTAGCCGTTTGGTACTCAATCGGCACGGAAATACCGTAGCCATCGTCCCAAACTGAAATGGCAAGCGGCACCTGTTGAACAGCAGCAGCATTGACGGTTTCCCAAAAGACGCCTTCGGAAGTCGAGGCATCACCGATGGTCACAAAGCTGATTTCCTTACCGTCCTGAGAGAAGTCTCCCCCATTGAGCATTGCTGCATTTACCCGGTAATGTTTGGAAGCCAGGGCAAGGCCGAGCGCACGGGCCATCTGCCCGGCGGTGCTGGAAATATCTGCGCTAACATTATAATGATTGAGCAAGTCGAGCCATTCGCCTTCGTCATCAATGGTAGGGGTAGCGAAGTGGCCATTCATCTGACGGCCACCGGAGAAGGGGTCATTTTCAGGGTCGGCATAGAGCTGGGCGAAGAAGTCTTCCACCGTTGCCAGGCCAAGGGCGAACATAAAGGTCTGGTCGCGGTAATAACCGCTGCGCCAGTCGCCTTTGCGGAACGCTTTGGCCATAGCCACCTGAGGCACCTCTTTGCCATCGCCGGTAATCCCGAATTTGGCTTTTCCGGTCAGCACTTCCTTGCGGGCTAACAAGCTGGCTTCCCGGCTGATACAGCAAATTTCAAAATCTTTGATAATTGATGCTCTGGATGGCCCGTCTTCTGAGTTCGCAGATTCACGGGTGAAAGAATGGTCTAGCATACTTTTATCAGTTGTACTGGTTATAATTTGGTTTATCTTGCACTTTTGCAAAATTTAATTTCAAAGGGCTTGGTTTTGGCTTTGCTAATATACAAAAAATTTGGCACAAACCCCATCAAAATAGACAAAGAAAGCCTGTATTTGTTCGGATTCTGAGCCGTACGGCACTGTTTGTTAACGGGTGGATTAACAACTCATTAACCATAATGTAAGCGGTTCAGCTTTTATATTGGTAGCATTAACTGTATTTTTGGGTCGCATCCAATTTATTTGTGATCTATCAAAAAAAGAATAACGTGATGAAGAAAGTATTTTCCGTATTAGCGCTGCTGGCCCTGGTAGCTACTGTAGGATTCAGTCAGAATGATGCTGCTGCCACTCCGGTTGCTGCCGAGGAGACCAAAGAAGGCCCTCAGATGTCCTTTGAATCCGAAACTGTAGACTATGGCACGATTGAGCAGGGATCTGACCCTTACCGTGTATTCAAGTTTACCAACACGGGCACAGAGCCTCTGATCATCACGCACGCCAAGGGCAGCTGTGGCTGTACCGTGCCTACATATCCGAAAGAGCCAATCGCACCAGGTGAAACCAACGAAATCAAAGTTCGCTACGACACGAACCGCCTTGGCAAATTCACCAAGCGGGTAACTTTGACGACCAACGCCGGCGATGAGAAGCAGATGCTGACCATTAAGGGCGAAGTGGTGAAGAAACCGGAAGAGCCTGCTGGACTGCCTGCCAACGAAGGCAACATGTTCAACAATCAGTAATTGTTACTCGCTAACTGCTGAATTGAAAAGCCCCGGACTGATCGTCAGCCCGGGGCTTTTCTTTTGGGCTCCCCGCAGTTCGCTCTCAACCGGCAGAAAACGCAGTCTATGAGCACTCACAAACCTTTTTGCCCCAATCGGGTTATTGCTGGTGCAGCCCTTAACAAGAGGGATAAAAAAACCCTTACTTGCAATGAAGTAAGGGCCTCTAACCCAAACAAATAAACACAAAAACTACTTCTTAAGTGCGTGTCACAAACATAGGATGAATTATAATAATAGCCAAATAAATATATTTGGTTTTGTGACATCCTACATATGCTTTACGACATGCAATATATAAAAAATACAACAATCAACAGCATTTTTTCGTGACGAATTTGCACACCCCTGGTAAGTATTTGTGGTGTCACACTTTTTTTCATTTAACTCATTTAAGGGGCAAGGCACAAAGACGTAACGAAAAACAACAACTTTGTGACATAAAAACCTAGACATGCTTTTACTACTTTCACCAGCTAAGACACTGGATTACGCTGAGCCTTCTACAGACTTGCACGATCAGCCCCGGTTGCTAAGTGACAGTCAGCCTCTGATCGATATCCTGAAGGACAAATCAGAATCAGAGCTCATGGACCTCATGAAAATCAGCGAAGACCTCGCCACTGTTAACCGGGAGCGCTATCAGGACTTCGAGACGCCCTTTGACCTGAATAATGCCAAGCAGTCTGTTTTGGCTTTCAAAGGCGATGTGTATGTCGGGCTGGGCGCAGAGGACTTCTCAGAAGCAGACCTCCAATTCGCGCAAACACAACTCCGCATCCTCTCCGGGCTTTACGGCGTGCTCCGCCCGCTGGACCTGATGCAGCCCTATCGGCTCGAAATGGGCACCAAGCTACAAAACGAACGCGGCAAAAACCTCTATGAATACTGGGGCAACCGCATCACCGAGCTGCTCAATGCCGACCTGAACGCCAACGGACAGGACAAAAGCGTAGTCAACCTGGCTTCCAAAGAGTATTTCTCTGCCGTGAAGCCCAAAGCCCTCGCGGGAAAGCTCTATCAGATTGACTTCAAGGAACACCGGGACGGAAAATACAAAATCATTGCCTTTTACGCCAAGAAGGCACGTGGTATGATGGCGCGCTACGCTGTCAAAAACCGCATCACTGCCCCGGAAGGCCTCAAAGCTTTCGATATGGACGGCTACACCTTTAATGCGGAGCTTTCCAAAGACCAGCACTTTGTGTTTACCCGTGAAAGCTAATCCTGACTGTCCGTAAGTTGGAGGTAGTCCCGGACGGTCATTAAAAAGTAGGACCGCTCGTCCCCATCCTCAAAAAGCGGGGCGAAGGTGGAATCCGTGGCAGCGGCATACCATGCCTCGCCCCGCTTCAGGCTTTCGTAGAGGCGCAGCCCCAGTTCATATTGCTGCACCGGCGTAGGCGGTTGCAGTTGCAGGACTTCAGAAGACCAACTGGTATCTTGCGACAGGGTCAATGGCGACAGGAAGCCCGCCTCCCAATCATTGGGCTGCAGGAAAAGGTAGGCCTCATCCTCCAGCCAGTTGTTGGCGATGACCGGATAAAGGGCCGGGCGCCTGGTAACGGTCTCAAATCTGTTGAGCCGGTACAACTCAATGCGGCTCTTGGGCTGCTCCTCCACCGTATACTGCGTGCTCCGCATATTCTTGAAATACAGCAGGGAAGGCGGGGTGGTGCGGAACCGGCGGTCTCCTGTACCCATTTGACGCTCAGTGGAATCAGGGCTACAGGCCATACAAATCAAAAAAAGGCCCGTGACAGCCCAGGAAGTTTTCATATCTTTCTTTTTTAAATTGCCCTAACTAACAACATGCGACAGATAAGGTTTTTTTTAGCCCTGCTGCTGACCACCGGCCTGACGATACTGGCCAGCCTGCACCAGCCCCTGGGGTCTCCCCTGCCCGCAACCGGCCAGTTCCTAAGCCCTTTTACCGGCTTTTGGCAAAATGCAGAACGGACCGATCAATTCCCGGACGAAGACCTGGTATTCCCCCAACTTTCCGCTCAAAGCGAAGTCCTGTTCGACGAGCGGGGCGTGCCCCACATCTTTGCGCAAAGCAACGAGGATGCTGCTTTCTTACAGGGCTATATTCATGCCCGCGACCGGCTCTGGCAGATGGACATTTCAGTACGGGCGACCATTGGGCGCCTCTCTGAAGTCATGGGGGAACGCACGCTTGAACGCGACCGCCTGCAAAGGCGAAAGGGGCTGCTGTGGGGCGCTGAAAACGCCCTCAAAAAGTGGATGTCCTCCCCCGAGGAAGCCGCTATGATCAATGCATATTGTGAAGGGGCCAATGCCTACATCAATAGCCTCAGCCCTGCCGGTTATCCGATAGAATTCAAGCTGCTCGGTTATGCGCCGGAGCCCTGGACGCCCCTGCACATCGCTGCCTTTTACAAATCTATGTCAGAAGCCCTGTGCAGCCGGCACGAGGACATCCCCGCCACCAATGCGCGGTTGCTGCTTGGCGACAGCCTTTTCCAGGTGCTTTACCCCGAACACAACCCGAAGCAATCCCCTATTATTCCGGATGTGGTTCAGTGGGATTTTAATCCATTGCCCCTGGCGCCTTCCGCAACCGGTGACAGCATGCTGAGCAGCGGGGCCACCCGGACGCCCTTCGAGCTCCCTTCGCCATTCATAGGAAGCAATAACTGGGCCGTAAGTGCCGAAAAAACAGCCAACGGAGCGCCCATTCTCTGCAACGACCCCCACCTGCAGCTCCGACTGCCCGCAGTGTGGTATGAAGTGCAGATGCAGACGCCGGATTACAATGCTTACGGCGTTTCCTTTCCGGGCGTGCCGGGCATCATAATTGGTTTTAACAAAGACATGGCCTGGGGCGTCACAAATGTAGGGCACGATGTGCTTGACTGGTACCGGATCGATTGGGCGAACCCCGAGAAAACAGCCTACCGGGTAGATGGGGAGGAAAAACCCGTGCGGGAAGTCGTGGAGGTCATTCAGGTCAGGGGGCGCGGGGAGCCGCTCCGGGACACCGTCCGCTACACCATTTGGGGGCCGGTCACCTTCGATGACCCGGAACACCCACAGCACGACATGGCGATGCGCTGGCTGGCTCACGATGAACCGGCAGAAAAGCCTTTTTACGCCCTTGGAGTCTTCACCCGCCTGATGAGCGGGCAAGGCCTGTCCGATTACCAAACCGCCCTGCGTGGGTGGGAAAGCCCTGCTCAGAACTTTGTCTTCGCCAGCAAAGCCAATGATATTGCGATCACCGTAAATGGGAAACTGCCGCTCAAAGAAGACCAACAAGGCCGCTTCGTACAAGACGGCAGCCGCTCGGCTTCAGGCTGGAAAGGCTTTATCCCGCACGAGCACCTGCCGAGGGTCGTCAATCCAGAACGGGGCTTTGTCTCCTCTGCCAACCAACGGTCCACTGCTCCTGATTATCCCTATTATTACAACGGTGGCTTTGACGACTACCGGGGCCGCTACATCAACCGCCGGTTAGCAGAAATGGACAACATTACCGTGGAGGACATGAAAGCCCTCCAATTGGACAGCCGTAGCCTGAAACCGGAGGATGCCCTGCCGGTACTGCTGCAACTGCTCGACAGTACGGCTTCCGAATTGCGGACAGACGAACGGGTCAAAGCACTGAGAAACTGGGACTATAATTTCACCAGAGATGCCGAGGCCCCCAGCCTGTTTGAGGACTGGTTTGAGGCGGCATACGCACAGGCTTTTGATGAATTCACCGTATGGGAAGATTCCCTGGAAGTCCTCCAACCCGAAGAATGGCGCTTCATTGAGCTGCTTGCAACTCAGCCCGGGCATGCCATCTTTGACCATCAGTCTACTCCGGAGGTGGAAACCGCTGCGGAGGTGGTCCTGACGGCACTGGAAAAAGCCCTCGAGCAACCGCCGGTCTCCTGGGCGGAACATAAGTCAACGGACATCGGGCACATGGCCATGATCCCTGCTTTTTCCAGGTTGGACCTGGACGTAGGCGGCTATGGGGATGCACCCAATGCCATAAAGCCCGACCATGGCCCCTCCTGGCGCATGGTGGTAGAGCTGGGTGAGCGGCCTAATGCGTGGGGCGTGTTCCCTGGTGGCCCTTCCGGCAATCCCGGCAGTGCTTTTTACGACCCTATGGTGACGCCCTGGGTGGAAGGCCGGTACAACCGCCTTCACCTTTTGGACAGCCCTGAGGATGCTGCCGTGAAGCCCCTTTACCGACTCACCTTCAAAACTGCTGAATAGCTATGCAAAAGACCTTATCTGCAACCCTGGCCATCCTGGTGGGTGGCGCCGTAGGGCAGGCCCTGCTCGCCTGGTGGAGCCTGCCGGTGCTGGCTGCCCTGATTGCCCTTCTTTTCCGTTTGCGCCCCCGCCCTGCCCTGCTGGGCGGATTTCTGGGCGGGCTGCTGCTGTGGGGAGGCTATGCCGCTATCCTGAATGCCCAGAATAATGGCATTTTAAGTGCAAAAATTGGTGTGCTTTTTGGTGGTATTGGCGGGCCGCTGCTGGTACTCGTTACCGGGCTCTTTGGCGCGGTATTCGCTGCCCTGGGCGCCTGGACCGGCAGCCTGGCCAGAGGCGATTCAGGTTCCTGAAGGCCCTGCTTTTCGACCGGCTCACTTCCTACGAAGAGCGTTCCAAACCTTAATTCCGTCGAATAACCTTGACCGGAGGCGTTCATATGGTTACCTTTAACAACGAAATGCTAAAACAGAATAATGGAGAACAACAGTTACGAACGGGCCCGCAAAAGGGTAAAAGAAAAAAAGAAATTCTACGAGCACTTAGGCTCTTTCCTCATTGTCAATATTTTCCTGTTTTTGTTGAATATCTTCACTTCGCCAAGCCACTTTTGGTTTATCTATCCACTCCTGGGCTGGGGTGTAGGCCTGATGAGCCACTATTATCAGGTGTTTGGCTTTCCGGGCATGCGGGGAGAAACCGCAGACTGGGAACAGCGGGAACTGGAAAAGGAATTGCGCAGGCTCAACAGCGGCTACCACGATGAAGACCACCTGGAGCTTAAGCAACTGGATAAAAAACCTCAAAAGAAATGGCGCGACGAGGACTTGGTTTAAGTAAGCCTTTACTACATCCCGCCCGGCGTGCGCTCTGCTTCCGGTTGAGCAACGCTTTTGTAGTAGACCCTTGATCCGGGAGCTACGCTACGGGTGATCCATACGTTGCCTCCAATTACACTATCGCGTCCAATAATGGTCTCCCCTCCTAAAATCGTTGCGCCGGAATAGATCACTACATTATCCTCAATGGTTGGATGACGCTTGGTTTTCGCATATTCTTTGCGGACACTCAGGGCACCCAGGGTGACGCCCTGATAAATCTTCACGTTATTGCCAATCTCCACCGTCTCGCCAATGACAACGCCCGTACCGTGATCAATGCAGAACCGTTCGCCAATGGTGGCGCCAGGGTGTATATCAATCCCGGTAACCCCATGCACATGCTCGGTGAGGATTCTCGGAATTAACGGTACGCCCAGCCGGTGAAAAGTATTCGCCAACCGGAACACCGCGATGGCCCGGAAGCCCGGGTAAGTCCGGATTACCTCCGTACGGCTAACGGCTGCCGGGTCACCTGCCATGATCGCATCCGCATCCATCTGAAGGAGCTCGAAATTCCGGGGGAGCTCGTCCAGGAAAGCGGCTTCCAGATCCTCTGCGCGTGTGGGCAGCAGGTCCTCAATCTTTTCAAGCAGGGTAAAGAGTTCCAGCTTCAGTTGCTGATAATGCTGCCCGACCTCCCGTTCGCTGCGGTACCGGCGGTTGGCCAGTTCCGGAAACATAAGCGTAAGCAACCCATCCAGCCAGCTGCACACCTCGCTGGGCGAAGGGATTTTGCGGGAATCGCGATGGGCGCGGAACAATTGCTGGATAAACTGCTGCTCTTTCATGATGATTTATTCATAATGTCTAATCATAAAAGTTGAACACCGGAAAAGTTTTACCGGGGCTTGCGTATTTCTGCCCATGCTGCTTTTGTGCGGTCGTGTATCGTGGTTTTGATGAACTGCTCCAGGGCAGGGAAGCCCTCCTTGTCAAAGGTTTCCCGGATTTGCCCTTCGCTAAGGTAGCTCACCCGGTCACACACCTGCCGCACGGTAGCCATAATGTGGGAGCTTAGCAGCAGGCAGAGGCCGTTGCGCTTGAGCTCTTCCAAAATTTCGTACAGGATTTCCGTACTCTCAAGGTCCAGCCCGCTGAAAGGCTCGTCCAGCAGCAAAACCTGATAGCCGCCCGCTAAAATACCCAGCAATGCCAGCTTTTTTCGCATCCCCGTGGAATAGGTCTCGGTCAGGTCTTTCAGCGGCAGCTGGAAAAGCCCGTTCCACTTTTCAATGGGGAAGCCCGGGTTGCGGTGGCTGCACAGTTCGAGGTATTCCTGCCCGGTCTGATACGGATAGAAATAGGGCTCCGCGGGCAGGTACCCCATCCCGGCAGGCGATAAAGGCGCTCCCTGCCAGGTGACTTCCCCGGAAAATGCAGGGCCCAAACGGCATAAGGCTTTAAAAAAAGTGGTTTTCCCGGCTCCGTTGACCCCCAAAATACCGTGTACTTCACCGGCCGCAGCTTTCAGATTGATTGCGTCCAGGATGAGCGTATTGCCATAGCCGGCAGTCAGGTTGCTGATGTTAAGCATGGTATGCCATTTTGAAGTGATGCCTCGTTCTTTTCACAAACCGCAGCAAGTAGAAACCGACCAACGGCAACAGGAGGGGAAAGAACAGGCTGAAGTAAGCCAGGGTGACCGGCAGGCTTTGCACAACCCGTTGCCGGCCCGGGTGCCAGGTGGCGTATTTGTAAGCGATGGAGAAAGCCAGCATCAGCGCAATAAAACCCAAACCAATGAATGCCAGGTACCAGTACTGCGGATGAAAAACCAGGTGCAAAACCAGGCCCGGCGCAAAAACCAGCAACTGCAGCGCAAAATGCCGCAGCCCGTGCCGCCACGCCCCTCCTCCATTAACGATGACTGCTATCGTCACCTCCCGGGGTTCCTGAAATTCAAAAACCGATGGGATGAAGCTGGCCCAAAGCAACAGGACAATCAGCAAGACCATCATGCCGTAGGGGACTGCAAGGCTTAACAACCAAAGCAGGACAAACAGGGCACCGTGCCGCCTCAGCGCGCTCCGCCACTCAAATAGCGCAACGGGCAACCTGCTTACGAAAAACGTTGGGTTGAAAGACGCCCGCGCTGCCCGAACCGGCAGGAAGCCACAGGCAAGACTGGCCATGACAGCTGCCGGCCAAATCCACCAATTCCCACTATAAACCAGCAAGGGCAATACCACTGCACTACTCACCATCGCATACTCCATGCCCGGGACCCAGCCCACCGGAAATCCGGTACGCTTTAGAAAAGGGTGGTCTTTGCGCTTGTAGTGCCAGCTTACGCACAGCAGCAACGCGATCAATGGAATGCTCCAACCGGGCGCCCCGCTCATTGCTTCCATACCCTGCAGGGCAAAGACCAGCAGAAGGGGCAGGGCAATAACGCCAGGCCAGCCTGCAGAATACAGCACGCGGCTCAACTGCCGCAACCGGAAGCGAAAATAGACTTTGAAACTGTTAGTGGTACCCTTCTTCATGCGCTCGATCGTAATCAGGCTCAAGTTAGCCAAATCAGGGAGATTTACCCTTCAGCATTCTGCCAACACCCTTTGATCGAAGATGAAACACAGGGACGAAACCTACAAACACTGAACATTCTGCACTTGTTCCTGTATTTTAGCCGCAATTCAGGTTGCCTGCCCGAACCATGGCAGCATACCTGAGCACCCCAAACTCAAGCCAAGCCTAAAACAACAACACCATGATAAAAACCCAGGGGCTCACGCGCCGTTTTGGTGATTTTACCGCCGTCAGGGAAGTTTCCTTCGAATTGCAGGAGGGAGAAACCCTTGCCCTTATCGGCCCCAGTGGCTGCGGCAAAACCACCACCCTGAAAATGCTCAACCGGCTGATCACACCGACGGCAGGCAAGGTTTGGGTGAACGGGCAGGACATCAGCCAGCAACCGGTAGTACAGCTGCGCCGCCAAATGGGTTATGTCATTCAGGATATGGGGCTGTTCCCGCACTACACCGTAGCAGAGAACATCGCCGTAGTGCCCAGGCTGCTGGGGTGGGAAACCGGCAAAATCAAAACCCGGACTGGTGCCTTGCTGGAGCAACTGGGGCTGGACACTGGTGCTTTTGCTCAAAAATACCCGCACGAGCTAAGCGGCGGGCAGCAGCAGCGGGTAGGCATTGCACGGGCACTGGCTGCCAATCCACCCATCGTGCTTATGGATGAGCCCTTCGGCGCACTTGACCCCCTCACCCGGCAGCAAATCCGGCGCGACTTCATGGAGCTGGAGGAGCTGCGCTCGAAGACGACCATTATGGTGACCCACGATATTGAGGAAGCTTTTGAAATGGGCAGCCTCATTTGCCTGCTCAACCGGGGCGAAGTGCAGCAACTCGCCCCACCGGAAGCCTTGCTGCAGTCCCCCGCCAACGACTTTGTGGCCGACTTTGTCGCGGAAAAAGCCGCACAGCTTGAGCTGCGGTCGGCAAAACTGCGGGATATCTTCAGCGAACTGCCCGAAGTGCCCCCACTGCAAGGTACTGCGCTGACGCTATCCCCTACCCTGCCGCTACTAAGGGCCATCTACCGGCTCGCCAAAGCTCGGGCCGAGCATCCGCTTGGCGCCACCACTTACCAGGGGCAACAACGCTACTTCACCCTCCCGATCCTTATCGAAGCCTTTAAAAACAACCTGCAGTCATGGGCGAACTAATTACCTTCTTCAGCGATAATCAGGAAAAAGTGATGGAGCAGGTCCTCGAACACATTGGGCTTACTTTTATCTCGCTTTTGCTGGCCGCGGTTATTGCGATCCCCGCAGGCATCTTCATCACACGCCGCCCCAGGTTGTCCGGTGGCGTGCTCGCTTTCACGGGCATACTGCAGACCATTCCAAGCATTGCGTTGCTGGGTTTTTTGATCCCTATTCTGGGCATTGGGCTCAAACCCGCCATTTTTGCCCTGTTCCTGTATGCCCTGCTGCCCATCCTGCGCAATACTTACACCGGGATTAGCGAAGTGGATGCTGCCGTTAAGGAAGCGGCGCTGGGCATAGGATTGTCCAAAGGGCAATTGCTGCGGCAGGTGGAGCTCCCACTGGCACTGCCGGTGATATTTGCCGGGCTGAGAACAGCAACCGTCATTAACGTGGGGGTGGCTACGCTCGCTGCCTACATCGGTGCCGGCGGGCTTGGAGAGTTTATCTTTGGAGGCATCGCGCTCAACAACGCCACGATGATCCTCGCCGGCGCCTTGCCCGCTGCCCTGCTTGCTATTATCTTTGACCAGCTGCTGGCATTGCTGCAAAATGCCAACGCGCGCAAGCTCTCCAAAGCAGGCAAGCCTCTGCTGCTGATCATCCCGCTGCTCTCTTCCGCCTACTTCTGGCCGCAGGCTTATGCGCCAGGCTGGAGCGCCGGTTTTCCACCCGAATTCATGGGCCGCCCCGATGGCTATCAGAAGGTAGTGGACACTTACGGCGTGGATTTCACGACTACCATCCTAAACAATGCATTAATGTATAAGGCTGTTTATGAAGGGGAAGTGGACGTCATCAGCGGCTATGCTACCGATGGCCGGGTGGAGGCCTATCGCCTCCGGCAGCTAGAAGACGACCGCCACGCTTTCCCCCCGTATTACTGTGCTCCAATTATGCAGAAAAAGTTGACTGAGGAAAATAAAAAACTAACGGACGTACTCAACTTACTCTCCGGGCGGATCAATGATTCAGTGATGACGGTACTGAACTACCGGGTAGACTTCGACAAAATCTCGCCCGGACAGGTTGCACAGGACTTTCTAAAAGCGGAGGGGCTCTGGCAACCGGACCAAAAGGAAGGCGGGGAAACGCTCATCATCGGTTCCAAGATTTTTACCGAACAGTACATTCTGGTGGAGCTTTTCTCTCAGCTCATCAATGGGTACACCGATTACGATGTGGATACCCGCCCGGGGCTGGGGGGCACCAAGATTTGCTTTGATGCTTTGCGGAACGGCGAGATCGACCTTTATCCGGAGTACACCGGAACGGGGTTGCAGGTGCTGCTCGACCCGCCTCAGGATACCCTGGAGCGCATCATCACGCAGCCCGATGCCGTTTACCGCTATGTCAGCCGGGAATTTGAGGCGCAGTATGGGCTGCAGTGGCTTGCCCCACTTGGGTTTAATAACACCTATGCCCTGATGATGCGGGAGGCGCAGGCGGAGTCTCTGAATATAAAATCCATATCCGATCTTATCCGGCAGCAGTAAAAGCCGGGGTTAGAAACCCTCAGCCTTATACCGGACCTGCCCGTCCACCATCGTCATCAGCACTTTGGATTCGAGGATTTCTTCGTCCGTACAATTGACCAGGTCATGTGAAAGCACCACGAAGTCCGCTGCTTTCCCTTTGGTAACGGAGCCTTTGAAGCCCTCCTCAAAGCCAGCGTAGGCGTTGCCCAGGGTGTAGGAATGAATAGCCTCTTCCCGGGTCATCCGTTGCTCCGGGAAAAACTCGAAGCCATTGTCCGCGCGCTTGCGGGTAACGGAAGCATAGAAGCTCAGCAGGGGGTCTACGTCCTCCACCGGGGCGTCTGTGCCATTAGCGATAATGACGCCTTCATCCAGCAGGCTGCGCCAGGGGTAGGCGCCTAGGCGGGAGCGCTCTCTGCCCAATCGTTTTTCCACAAAGGGGGCATCCGAGGTACAGTGAATGCCTTGCATGGAGGCAATAATGCCCATTTCGCGAAAGCGTGGGATGTCGGCCGTATCGAGATGCTGTGCGTGCTCGATGCGCCAGCGGAGGTTCTCCTTTGCCGGGTTGGCGTTGAATTGTTCTTCGTAGATGTTGAGGACCACCCGGTTGGCGCGGTCGCCGATGGCGTGCACGCACATTTGCATATCGTTGTCCATAGCCAGCTGAGCGATGTTTTTTACCTCCGGGATGGGTGTGGTGTTTTGCCCGGTGAAGCCCTTCTTATCGTTGTAGGCCCGCAACAGCCAGGCACCGAAGGCACCAAGGGCACCGTCCACTTCGGACTTGATGGCCCGGCAGGTGAAGTAATGGTTGCCGATGTCAATTTTTGGATACCCTTCCAGGTTGTCCTTCATCTCGTCATAGCTGTGGCGAACCATGGCCCACAGGCGGAGATCGAGCTCGCCAGCCTCTGCCATTTGCTCGTAGCGCTCCAGTTCAAAGTATTTGGAACCCGCATCCTGGAATGAAGTGACGCCTTTTTTCAGGCACTCTTCTTCCGCCAGCTCAATAGCTCTGTACCACTCTTTCGTCTTGGCTTCCTCGGAAAGGCCGGCGCGGTAGTCATCGTATGCTGCATTGATGAGGCTCATGGCACGCTCTTCGAATACGCCGATTGCTTTGCCCCGGGAGTCCCGGACCACCTCCCCTCCCGAAGGATCAGGGGTTTCGGCAGTCACCCCGGCGAGTTCCATGGCCTTCGCATTGGCAAACAGGGAGTGCCCGCTTGCGTGCCGCAGCATGACCGGGTTATCGGCTGATACGGCGCTCAGCGCATCGTGGTAAGGGTAGCCCAAAACCGAGGGGCTTGGCGTCTCTGTCCACTTTTCCTGATGCCAGCCACGGCCTACAATCCATTCTCCGGGCTCAGCCTGTTCAGCGGCTTCGGCTACCATCTGCACAATCTCCTCCCAACTGCTGACGTTGAGGAAGTTGAGGTTGATCAGGCTGTACCCAAGACCGGAAAAATGCCCATGCCCCTCTATAAAACCAGGCATCATGAAGCGCCCCTGCAAATCAATTACTTCGGTGCTGTCTCCCCGGAGTGCCATCACATCAGCGGTGCTTCCCACTTCTATGATCCGGCCCGCTCTGAGGGCAACTGCCTCTGCGCCAGGCAACAAGGTGTCTACGGTGTAAATGTTGCCGTTGATCATCAGGGTGTCGGCAAACTGGCCTGTGGGTGGGCTTTGGCTGCAGCCTGTGCCTAAAGCCAGGAGCAGGAAAAAGAAAAGGACTCGGTTCATACTAATTCATTATTTGAAGCGCTCAAAATAATGAACTTTTGGCAGACTAGTGCCGGTAGCCCTTCCAGGTACCGCCGTACCGGTACCCCGGTTGTTGCCGGTGTTGCTCACAACAAGCTTTACAGACGAAAACCCAGGGGCTTTTCTTTTGAAGCTGCACCCTGTAGAGGGTGGTTTCCTCCCGATCGCAGGAATAACAAGTCTTTGTTTTCATACTTATGTACAAGTGCAGAGGCGGGACAACAGTTTTAAGAAATCAGAAGAAATTTAACAGCGATTTTGAAACCCAATGAAATCCCTGACGTATTAAGTGCAGAAATATTAGAAATTACCGTATATTTACTCCCCAATACCGAGAGCACTTAGTATCTATCTTACCAAGATTGTACAACGTACAACACTTCCCCACAACACTAAGACAATAAAGAACACGCTATATATCAATCTCGCGGAGAGGTTGACATTAATTAATTGACAACATCAAACAGATATGCCCAAAAACAGCATGTTAGGCTATGCCTAATACGCTGCCTTTTGCTACTTAATCTGTCACAGTGTACTGTAGAGGGCGCGGGGTTTGATATCTGTTTGGGTTCTTAAGTTTTTTAAAACCCGAATATTTATGAAGTGTTTGGTACAGTTTCTAGGACTATTTTTTTTGGCGCTCCCCCCACTTCTGGCACAAAACACCCCGATCATTTCCCCCTGCGGTGCAATAGCCAGTCCCGCCTCGATTCAATTGATGGACAGTCTGCAGCAAGACTATGAGAACTTTGCAGCTGCATTTTCTCCCGGTAGCTACAGTGTGGTGGATATGGTCCCTGTTCAGGTCCACATCATTCGCCGGACGGATGGCACCGGGGGTGTGACCGAAGCCGAGTTCAATGCCGGACTGAATGAAGTCAATGACTTTTTTATTAACGCGAACATGGAGTTTTTCCAGTGCGCGCCCATCAATTTCATCAACAGCGACACCTACTTCAATTTTAGCATTTCAGAAGAAACCAGCTTCTGGAACACCTATGGCGTAGAGGATGTCCTTAACATTATTATTCCAGGGGGCAGCCTGACCACGAGCTCAGGGGGCGGCCTTTGCGGCTACGCTTACCTTCCCGGTGGCGGGCGCGACCTGATCACTGTAGCTAAAAGCTGTTTTTCCTCCGGAGGGAACACCTTTGCGCATGAGGTGGGGCATTATTTCGGCCTCTACCATACGCACGGCAAGACCAACTGCGGAGGGCTGACCGATGAGCTTGTAAACGGCTCCAATTGCAGCACCGCCGGCGATGACATCTGCGATACGCCTGCCGACCCTGGCTTACTGGGCATTGGGTGTACCGGATATGTGGTGTCTAACTGTGTGTACACTGGTACCTTTACGGATGCCAATGGGGACTCTTACAACCCGGACGTATCCAATATCATGTCTTATGCTCCTCACAGCTGTCGAAACACCTTCTCTGCCGGCCAGTATGCACGGGCCAGCTTTTACAATACCAACGCCAGGGGCTACCTTTCCTGCGGGAATGCGCCCAGCGTGGGCTCTACCTGTACGGATGCCCAGCCTATCACCACCAATGGCAACTACTTCCCGGACGGGCCCGATGAAGGCAACGGTTGTGTAAACTGTTCCGGGGGTGCTCAGCATGCAGACTGGTTCTATTACGATGCCCCTGCCAATGGCAGTATCTCGATTAGCAGCTGCCTCAATGATGTAAATACCCGGCTTTGGGTCTACACCGGCTCCTGCGGCAACCTCACTCCAGTCGACAGCAGTGACGACGACTGCGCCATCAGCCAGAGCGGGCCGAATCTCGCCAGTGAGGTCATCATGAATGTAACGGCCGGTACCCGCTATTACTTCGAGTGGGACGACCGGTGGTCTGCGGATAATTTTGGGTTTGCCTTTTCCTATACGACTCCCTGCAGCCCACCTTCGAATGTAGAGACCGTTTCAGCTGATTACTCTCATATTACTCAGGATTGGGAAGCGATACCCGGCGCACAAGGCTATAATGTAAGGTACCGCACCGTTCCAACTGCGCCATGGACGGTTGAGCAGGGCCTGGTCCAAAGCGAACATACCATGGAGAACCTGTCTCCTTGCAATACCCTGGAATGGCAGGTGCAGTCTGTTTGCAATGGCATCCCCAGCATCTGGAGCAATCCCTATAGCATTGCCACCACGGGGTGTTCTGATGCGTACTGCTACTCCTATGGCAACAGTTGGAGTGCGTGGATCACTAATGTGGCGCTCAGCAACTTATCCAATAACTCCGGCAACGGTAATGGATACTCCAATTTCACCAATTTAACTGCTAATGTGGTACAGGGCCAGTCCTATACCCTGATCATGAACTCCGATGATGAATTCGTAGCGCCTGTCTACTGGCGCGTGTGGGCCGACCTCAATCAGGACAGTGACTTTGAGGACGCCGGCGAGCTGTTGCTTTCCGCTGCGACCAACAGCAGTTCGCTTGTATCCGGAGCGATCACGATCCCTGCCGGCAGCATGACTGGAAACACCCGCCTGCGCATCAGCATGGACCGCAACAACTTCCCCACGCCTTGCTCTACCGGCGGCTTTACTGACGTGGAGGACTACAGCCTTAATATTCAGCCGGGCTTCTGTAGTGCACCGTCAGCGCCATCAGTAAGCGATGTAGGTTATGCTTCTGCCCGTATTGCATGGCCCGCCTCGCCCGGTGCCAACGCTTATCAAATCAGGTACCGGACTGTAGGCAGCTTCACCTGGTCTACCACCTCGTGGCTAACTGATACGACGGATTACATCTACAACCTTATCCCTTGTTCAAACTATCAGGTGGAGGTCAGATCGGACTGCGGCAGCAACTTTAGCGACTTTTCTGCTACTTCCGCATTTTCTACTATTGGGTGTGATGACACCTATTGCTATTCTTACGGCAACAGCCGAAATATCTGGATAGACCGCGTGAACGTTGGCGCCATTAACAATATTTCCGGCAATGACCATGGATACGGCCATTATACCAACCTGAACACCAGTGTGCAGCCTGGGAACAACTACCCCTTGTTCCTGCAGGCCCAGGGGCTGTCTTCAAGTACATTGGTCTACTGGCGGGTATGGGTGGACTTGAACCAGGATGACGACTTTGATGATGCAGGCGAACAGCTTTATCAGGGTACGAGCGGCAGCCAGGGGTCTTTAAGCGGCCAGCTGTCCATTCCAAACGGCCTGGCTTCCGGCAGTACGCGCATGCGGGTGGCCGTTAGCACCGGAGGCTACAGCTCGCCCTGTGCCACCGGAGGTATCCGTGAAGTAGAGGACTATCAGCTGACCATAAACAACCCTGACTTCCTGACCATCACCCCTGGCAGCCTCAGTATACCGCATACCGGGGGTACCGCAGGTTTTAGTATCACCTCTAATACCAACTGGCAGGTGGCAGAGAACGCTCCCTGGTTATCGGCCAGCCCGTTGAGCGGCCTTGGCGACGGCATTGTTACCCTGAACGCCACACCCAACCTGGGCACCAGCAGCCGTACCGTGAATGTTCTTGTTACCGGAGACGGCGTGGCAGACCAAACCGTGGCCGTGACTCAGGCTGGTGCTCCTGCTAATATTGCCCTCACCCCTGCATCACAGGTGGTCACGGCACCGGCAGGACAGACCACCGTTCAGGTCACGTCCAATACGAGCTGGACTCTGAGCTCCAGCCAAAGCTGGGCTACGCTTTCCCAAACCTCAGGATCGGGGAATGCGACGATTACTATTTCCTACAATGAGAATATGACTTCGACGCAACGGATTGCCACCCTGACCCTAAGCAGCCCGGGACAGCCTAACCAAACCGCCACCATACTGCAAAATGCCGCTGCCACCGGGCCTGTGCTGACCATCAGCCCGGCCAATCAGCAGGTAAGCGCCCCGGCAGGCCAAACAACGGTTTCCGTAAGTTCCAATGTGAGCTGGACAGCAAATACCAATCAGTCATGGGCCACGCTTTCTGCAAATTCAGGAAATGGAAATCAGACCCTGATCGTTTCCTTTACGGAAAATACGACCGGCGCCCCACGTTCTGTTATGGTGATTGTGAGCACGCAAGGCCTGCCTCCCCAAATGGCAACCATTACTCAGGCAGCAGGCACAGCGGCCACCCTCACGGTAACCCCTTCCAGTATTACCACCGAGCACCCGGCCAACTGCGTGAACTTCAGCATCAGCAGTAATACCTCCTGGACGGCTAACTCCCAGACGGCATGGATTACATCTGTCACACCAGCAAGTGGCACAGGCAATGGTACGGTCACGGTTTGTTATGAAGCCAACAACAGCGGCTCCCTGCGTATTGCCAACATCCTGATCTCAGGCGGAGGTGCCTCCACGACGGCTACGATCAATCAGAATCCGCAATCCAATGTTGCGCCATGGCCGGTTACGCCCACCGGCATCACACACACGGTGGTCCTGCCAGATACACTCTTCAGCGACCTGGGTGGCAGCATACTCAGCCCTACCGACTGGATCGGCTTCTTTTACGATGATAACGGCACACCCCGTTGTGCTGGTGCCGGCCAATGGGACCCCAACAATAACTCAGCGGTAACTGTATACGGCGATGACGCCCAGACGCCTGCTAAAGATGGATTTGACGAGGGAGAGTTTTTCCAGATTCGCGTACTGCAGTCCCTGACACAGGACACGCTGGATGCTCAGGGCGCGTTTGCACCAATTGACAATATCATTTCACACACCAACCGCTTCGCGTTGGATGGGCTGAGCAAGCTTGACAGTATTTTCATCCCCACAACCGGGGCACCCTGGACGGTTACGGTGACGGGCGACAACCACAGTGTCATTGTGCCTGATGATCTGTTTAGCAGCATCGACGGGCAGCCGCTGAGTACAGACGACTGGATCGGTTTCTTCTACACTGACACGGACACCATGCGCTGTGCCGGATTCGGACAATGGAACCCACAGAGCAATACAGTGATTACGGTATACGGCGATGACTCCCAAACGCCGGAAAAGGACGGGTTTGCACCAGGTGAGACCTTTACTGTTATGGTCTGGCGCACTTCAGAGGGGCTGGCCTATGAAGCTCTCGCGACCTATGCCCCAACGGATATCCTGATCACCCATACCGACAGCTATGCATCGGATGGCATCAGCGCTCTGGAGAGCCTTACGGTTACCCTTGATATTTCGCTGGATATCACCCTGGATGTAGGCTGGAATACCATTTCCAGTTATGTGGTGCCTTCAGACCTGGCTATTGACCAGATTTTCAGCCCGGTAGCCACCGATGTCATTATTGTGAAGGATGGCGTTGGCAACTCCTACATTCCAACCTTTAACATCAATGACATTGGCGACTGGAACATGCTCGAGGGCTATCAGGTGAAAATGGGGAACACAAGAGTGCTGACCCTCACAGGTGAGCAAATGGACCCTCAAACCTCTATTCCGCTCAGCTCCGGCTGGCAGATCGTGGCCTACCTCAGAGACAGCCCCTCTCCGATTGCCGGTGAAATGGCTGGCATTGGCTCCAATCTCCTGATTGCTAAGAATGGCACAGGCGACACCTACATTCCGGCGCTCAATATTGACGACATTGGCAATATGATGCCCGGACGCGGCTACCACCTCCGGCTTACCGCTAATGATACCCTGACTTACAGCCCCAACTCCTTAATCAACCCGGATTTGAATGCCTTGTATGCTCCAACGCCCGGAGGTGAAGGAGATGCCATGCTGGAGGAGCGGGCAGCCGGGTTAAAGCCTACCGGCAACAGTGCAACCCTTATCCTGCCGGCACCTGTAGCCAACCGGTGGTTAATGCCGGGTGATGAAGTTGTGGTGACGGATGCGGAAGGGCATGTTTTTGGCCGCAGCCGTTATGAAGGCGCACACTTTGCCCTGACGGTTTGGGGAGATGATGAAGCGACGCCACATCAGCAGGAAGCCCTAAAAGCCGGGCAGCCTTATTACCTGCAGTTGTGGCGCGGCGGGCAGCAATCGGCTGATTTTTACCTGCCATTGTTTGAAAGCGGGCAGGCACCACGCTACCGGCAGGACGATGTGCTGGTCATTAATGGCCTTGAAAAAGCAACGCTGCCTGGCAAGCAGCCGCAGGTTGCGCCCAACCCGGTCCGGGATGTGCTGAATATTGGGCACCATACTGCAAAGGCAGGCCCGGTTGAGTACCGGCTGTTCAGCCTGGATGGGCAGCTGCTGCTTCGGGGCACCCAAACGGCAACCACGGCAGGATGGCAACAATACCAAATAAACCTGAAGCAACTGCAGGCAGGTAGCTATCTGCTTCAGGTCACGGACGCGGAGTCAACCTTCAGCCAGCAAGTGATCAAACAGTAACTGTACCTTCGCCATGCTCAAAATGGCGAATAACCTCAATCCTCATGGGGCTGCCTTGCGCAGCCCCTTTTTTGTATATTGCCCGCAAAACACATTGCGATGCGGCAAGTAAAACTGCGGATTACCGGCAAGGTACAAGGGGTATTCTACAGAGCTTCCACCCGGGAGAAGGCGCAACAGCTTGGTATCAAAGGCTGGGTAAAGAACGAGCCCGATGGTACCGTTTCGGCTGTGGGGCAGGGGCCCGGGGCGAGTCTTCAACAGTGGATAGACTGGTGCCGGGAGGGCCCTTCGGAGGCCCGCGTCGAATCCGTGGAAGTAAAAGACCAACCTATTGCCGATTTTCAGCAATTTGAAATCATCAGATAACCCATTATGCAGATCAATATCCGTCCGGGCACTGCAGACGACCTGCCCGCCATTCACAATCTCGTACTGGAGCTCGCTGAATATGAAAAGGCCGCCCACGAATTCACAGCCTCACTGGAAGACTACCGGCGCGACTTCCGGGAAGGCGTCTTTGAGGTGCTCGTTGCAGAGCAGGGGCAGACGATCGTTGGAATGGCTTTATACTACATGACCTACTCCACCTGGAAGGGGAAGATGCTGTACCTGGAGGACTTCGTTGTTCAGGGAGCCCACCGCCGCAGAGGGATTGGAGATGCCTTATTCGATGCCTTTCTGGAAACGGCACGCGCCAAAGGCTGCCGGCTGGTGAAGTGGCAGGTATTGGACTGGAATGAGCCGGCTATCCGTTTTTACAGAAAAAAAGCAGCCACAATTGAGCAAGAGTGGTGGAATGGCAAAATTTTCTTGTAATTGTTAATATTAGTTAATACATTTGAATTGAAACTGTTCTGACGGCAGTTTCGCAAGTCCAGAAAACTACACAACAAACAAACAAAGGCTGTTACCCTCCCGGCCTTCCTTCCGGTTTGTGGTAATCACCTTATCTATTTAGGTCTATCGCATGGGTGCCTTTCAGAGAGGCCCTAAGTGCTTATTGTTTTTGAATCATCAAAAGCATTTGTGGCATTGCTTTGTGCCAAATTGTGTGTTTTGACATGATTTAGGACAGAAGAGCTATGCACCAAGCTTACTAACTTATAGTGTTTCATAGTGTGAGGGGTAGCCACTTTACGGTGGTTGCTCCTTTTCTTTTGCCCGGTCGGGCATTTATCTAGTGCGACCAGACCGAATTATTTGATAGTATTTTCAAGCTCAAGCCTTCTGTAGTGCCTGGTCGTTAACTGTCAAGCATTTACGTCTTAATCCACTAGGACTCCCGCACCAACAGCTGTTCAGCAAGCGCCCTTAGTTGCTGTTTGCCTGGCTGCGGTGCATCCAAATGATCGAGTGCGCTAAAGGCCAGGTCCTGATATTCCTGTTTTTTCCTTTCTGCCCAGTCCGGTATGCGCAGTTCCCGTAAGATTTGGGTTACGGTGCTGACTTTGCTGGCTTCGTCTTGAGGCATTGTCGTCATCAAACGGTGCAGGGTTTGGTAGGTTGCTCCTTCGGCAAGCTCAAGGGCCTTTAGGATAAGAAATGTCTTTTTGTTTTGCAGGATATCGCCACCGACCCGCTTGCCAAACTTTTCGGGATCTCCGAAAGTATCCAGGATGTCATCCTGAAGCTGAAAGGCAATGCCAATATTGCGCCCGAAGTCACGGAGCTGAAGCTGAGCAGCTGTCGGTGCTCCGGCAGCAATCCCTCCCATCTGAAGGCTGCCCCCAATGAGCGCTGCTGTTTTGAGCTCGATCATATTGATATATTCCGAAATTGTGACATCATTTCGGGACTCAAAGTCGACATCAAACTGCTGCCCTTCGCAAACTTCTATGGCCACGGTGTTAAAGACGTTCAGCAGGTCTGCCACCTCTTTAGGCGTTTTGCCTCCCTTTGCCAGGAACTGATAGGCGCAAATCAGCATAACATCACCGCTAAGGATGCCCGTATTCAGCCCATATTTGGTGTGCACAGCAGGGCGCCCCCTTCGCAGGGGAGCTTCATCCATAATATCATCGTGCACCAGAGAAAAGTTATGGAAAACCTCCACAGCCATAGCGACGGGCAAGGTGTGCGCGGTATCACCTTTAAAAAGCGCGCCCGCCATTAGTACCAGGACCGGCCGCAGCCGCTTTCCGGAAGAAGACATAATATATTCTACTGGTTCGTAGAGCCCCTGTGGCTCCTGCGAAAAAGCGTGCTGTTGGCGGTAAGCTTCAAAGGCCTCCCGAAGCGCTTTGATGTCAAGCATATAGGATATGATATTTCAACAAAGATAGACAAGCAATAGGTTTCCGCAAATGCGGAAGGAGTACTATGTTCAAAATTTATGCCCGCTCGAAATATACCAGTCTGACCAGCCGAGGTTGTACCTAAAGCCCAACCCTTCGGAAAAGGTGACAGGAAAAACCCTAATTAAGCGCCTCCGTATTCATTATTTTATCAAAATAATCCTAACTTTACAGGACCAAAATTGGAACAAGCTCGATAGTAAACAGTAGTAATTAATTGACAAAGGCTAACGCAGCGTTCCGATCTTCAATATGCGATGTACAACAGCAGACCGGAGAACAGGATGCAGCGGGTCAGAGAATCGGATTGAAGCCGAGACCCAATTATTGAAATTGGCAATATGGTCAACAAAACAAAAGCACACAATATTCTCTTGATTGAGGATAACCCGGGGGATGTAAGGCTTACCCAGGAAGCATTCCGGGAAAGCAAAAACGATATCAAGCTCGATGTCGTCACCGATGGCATTGAAGCCATCAAATACCTTCGCAAGGAGTCTCCTTACGAAGACGCTCCCCTCCCTGATCTCATCCTGCTGGATTTAAACCTGCCTAAGTGGGATGGACGGGAAGTCCTTGGCGTCATCAAATCTGATGAAACACTGAAACGGACGCCCGTAGTTGTGCTTACGACTTCCAATGCCGGCGTAGATATTTTGAAAAGCTACGATCTGCACGCCAACTGCTTTATCAATAAACCTATTGACTTCGATAAATTTTTTGAAATCCTACATAAGATAGAAGACTTCTGGTTATCTACTACAATTTTACCAACCAAGGTTTCCTAAACGAATCCTGACAGCCCTTTGTCCCGCCGATTATACAAGACCCCGGTTACAGCCCAGCAAGACCGGATACACCTAATGATTTTTGCAGCCAGGCCATAGCCCGGTTGTGAACTTACCATGGAACACTACACCGGCATTCCTTTGAATGCATTTGACAGGTATTTGATATCTGGGCATGGATAATCAAACACTATGGCAGCTTGCGCCTGGCCCCGTCCCGCAAATGCCGTGAAGAGCCCTCAGATAACCGATCCAAACAGATGTCAAAGCAATTTTTAACCCCGCACCCTATGCAGGAACTGGCAAATGGGATAGATGAAAGAAGTGGTTAATGGTTATGAGCAATAGCAATATCAGAATTTTGGTCATTGAGGATTCCGAGTCAGACATCGCGCTGCTGGAAGCACTTCTCAAAGAGGCCAATTACAAGCACACCTTGTTCACCTC
Organism: bacterium; assembly: GCA_024742755.1. Taxonomy (GTDB): domain Bacteria; phylum Bacteroidota; class Bacteroidia; order Chitinophagales; family Saprospiraceae; genus Phaeodactylibacter. The sequence goes on from JANSXW010000030.1 coordinate 51,960, forward strand.
GGACTCGCTGTCAGAGGGGCTGGAAAAGCTGTGGGAGTGTTCGCCGGATATCGTCCTGCTGGATCTTAATTTGCTGGACGTTACAGGGTTTAAAACCTTGCAGCAGTTCAGGGAAAAGGCCCCTAACACCCCGGTTATCGTCATGACCGGTTATAAGAATGAAATGAGTGCGTGACAAAAAAGCGGGGCTGGGTAAAAAAGGGAGGTTGAGCGAATAAGTCGTAAATTGAGTTTGACACAAAACAATTAACGACAGCTAAACCTCCCGGATGAAGTTATGGAAAAACATGAACTTACCCAG
>JANSXW010000216.1 GCA_024742755.1 bacterium
AATTGTGGTTCTGGCTAAATCTTTTTTAGCGCGTTTGGCGGGCCAAATAAGCTAAAAAAGATGACGCCAGAGCCTGCCCCGCATTTCAGCGGGGTTCATAAGTCCTTGGTTTGCAATAGGAGTAAGCTCCAAACATAGTCTTAACTTCCTGTTGCTGAAGTCAGGGTGCCTCCCACTGAGGCGGTTCTGGCACTTTAGCCCTGTCTTACCAAGTAACCAAATTAACGATTTAGTGCTTTGCCATGGTTGAAAAGCCGGGTGGTTTTGGCTTGAGCAAAACCCGGTTCAATGCTTAGCAGGGCACCATCAGGGGCTGGCTGCCACCGGCAGTTTGGCACTTCCTGTTTGGCGGAAGCCGGCGGGGTATTCTGTGTGAGGAACTATTTCAAGAACTATTCTTAACGACTACATTTATGGATCAGGCATTATTCACGGCAAATAATGTATGGATGTTGGTTTCGACGGTGCTGGTCTTCGTGATGCACCTGGGCTTTTCGGCTTTGGAAGCTGGCTTTGTACAAAAGAAAAACACGGTCAACATTCTTTTTAAGAATGCGATGATCATTTCAATCGGGCTGCTGACCTACTTTATTGTGGGCTTCAACCTGATGTACCCGGGCGTGAACGAAGGCGGCTTCTTCGGCTTTGGCGGCTTCGGGCTGTCGATGCCGGAAGGGGACGCGGGCGGGATTGCCTACGCAAACGGTGGCTACACTTACTACACGGACTTTATTTTCCAGGGCATGTTTGCCGCTACGGCGGCGACCATTGTTTCCGGTGCGGTGGCGGAGCGGATTAAGCTCAATTCCTTTCTGATTTTCGCTACTTTATTCGTAGCGATCAGTTATCCGATCACCGGGATGTGGAAGTGGGGCGCAGGCTGGCTGGATGCAGCAGGCTTTTACGATTTTGCCGGCTCCACGCTGGTCCACGCGGTAGGCGGCTGGGGCGCATTGGCGGCAGTGCTGCTGCTGGGCGCGCGCCGGGGCAAATACCAGAAGAACGGCGGTATCAAGCCTATTCCGGGGCACAGTATGCCGTTGGCGGCGATCGGGGTGTTCCTCCTGTGGTTTGGCTGGTTCGGCTTTAATGGCGGGTCGGTGCTTTCGGCCGACCCGGTGGCGGTATCGCTGGTCTTTGTGACGACTTCCCTCGCGGCTTCGGCCGGGGCAGTAGGCGCCTTCTTTTTGTCCTACTTCCTTTTCAAGTCGCACGACCTCTCCATGGTCCTCAACGGCATCCTGGGCGGCCTGGTGGGCATTACGGCCGGGGCGGACCTGATGAGCCCGATGGAAGCCATCTTCATCGGTGGTATTGCCGGTTTGATCATCCCGGTATCTGTGGTTTTCTTCGACCGCATCAAGATCGACGACCCCGTGGGCGCTACTTCCGTACACCTGATGTGCGGGCTTTGGGGCACGCTGGCGGTCGGCATTTTCGGTGCCAAAGCCGGGCTGGGGCAGCTGTGGATTCAGCTGTACGGTACGCTGGCGGTTGGTGCGTTTACCTTCGCCTTTGCCTTCGGGCTGATGTTTTTGCTGAAAAAGACCATCGGTATCCGAGTGAGCGAGGAAGAGGAAGAGCGCGGGCTGGATGTGGCCGAGCACGATATGGAAGCTTACGAGGCGGGTACGGTGACGGAGCCGGCTTATCAGCTGATGGATTAAAGTTTTAGGAAAACGGGTGTTTGGATTAGTATGAAAAAACGATAACGGGCCTGGGGCTCTGGGGGGACTGGGAAGGTTGTCCCGGGGAAGGTCTTGGGAAGGTTGAGGTTGAGGATAAGGTTGAGGGGCTTGCCGAGGTCTCCCAGGCGGCGACCGCTAAACGGTCGCTCCCTCCGGAGGACCCCGGTTGGTCTCAACCTCAACCTCAACCTCCCCTGGAACCCCCAAGCCCCCGCAGGAACGATCAAAAATTGACCACAAAACTCAAATAAATCATGGCGAAATCAAAACTGGAATACATTTGGCTGGACGGATCAGAGCCCACACAGGGCCTGCGTTCCAAAACCAAGATTGTAAAGGAATTCAGCGGTGCACTGGAGGACTGCCCCATGTGGTCCTTCGACGGCAGCTCTACCAATCAGGCGGAGGGCGGCGCTTCCGACTGTCTGCTCAAGCCGGTCGCAATTTATCCGGACCCCGACCGGCGGGCGGGCTTCCTGGTGATGTGCGAGGTGCTGAATGCCGATGGCACGCCTCACCCGACCAATGGCCGGGCTACCATCAATGATGACGATGCCGACTTCTGGTTTGGCTTCGAGCAGGAATACTTCCTTTGGGACCTGGAGACCAACAAGCCGCTGGGCTTCCCTGCCAACGGTTATCCGCGGCCACAGGGGCCTTACTACTGCTCCGTGGGTGCAGGCAATGCCTACGGGCGGGAGGTGATCGAGGAGCACCTGGACCTGTGCATCGATGCGGGCCTCAATATCGAGGGCATCAATGCCGAGGTCGCTGCCGGGCAGTGGGAATTCCAAATTTTTGCCAAAGGCGCGCACGAGGCCGGCGATCAGGTTTGGGTAGCCCGCTACCTGCTGGAGCGCACGGCGGAGAAGTACGGGCTGGGCATCAACTGGCACTGCAAGCCGCTGCAGGGCGACTGGAACGGATCGGGCATGCATGCGAACTTCTCCAACTCCCTGTTGCGGGAGGCGGGCAGCCGCGAGGTGTACGATACGGTTTGTCAGGCCTTCGGTGCTACGCCGGATGTCATCAAAGCGCACATCGACGTGTACGGGGAGGACAACCACCTGCGCCTGACCGGGCTGCACGAGACGCAATCGATTGATAAATTCAGCTACGGGGTTTCTGACCGGGGCGCGTCTATCCGCATCCCGATCGCCACGGTAGAGAATGGCTGGAAAGGCTGGTTGGAAGACCGCCGCCCCAACTCTGCTGCGGACCCGTACAAGGTAGCGGCGCGCATCATCAAAACGGTCCGCTCTGCGGATGTGCTGCAGCCGGCCTGAAACTGTTAACAGCTATACATTAACCTTATAGTTCCTGCATAGAAGTATGCGATTTTCTGCCTCCGGTTTTGACCGGGGGCAGTCTTATTGGAGCTTTAAGGTTTGTGCGGGGTTGAGGTCTGTAGCAAGGATGAGGATGAGGTTGAGACCATCCGGGGCCTTCCACCGGGAGCGACCTTTATCGGTCGCCGCCTGGGCGGTCAAGCCGGGGTCCTAAGCCTCAGTCTGGGACCTGTCCGTTCCACCCTCAGCCTTAGAGTACAGGCTGCCCGTTTGAAGACCTCGGCAGAGGTCGCAGGTTGATAACCCGAGGCCCTCTGGGGAGCCGACCTCGTTAGAGGTCGCACGCGTACGTTGCGGGTCTGGGTTTGCTTCTGCTCATGTGCAGTCAAGGAATCCTGGCTGGCCTTGGTCACCTAGCTAAGGATTAGGCCATCCAGGGGTCTTCCGCCGGGAGCGGTCGTCAGCGGTCGCCGACTGGGAGGTCTGGCCGGGACCCTCAACCTCGATCCGGGTCTGGCCCAAGGTTAACCTCAACTTCCCCGGGACTAGCCTGGGCCCCTTGCCAGGTTTTACCAAAATCCGGCAAAGCAGAGCTACCACAGGCCACCAAAGTTTGCTACCTTTAGAGCAATTGAAAATTTAGGAACTATAGTAAGGTGTTCCAGGATTTTTGAAGAAAAATGCATCAGCATTCATCAATTCCGGAGCCGAATTTTTAATATTTAAAACTAAGCATATTTCTATGAGCCTTTCCAGATTCCAAGCCCTGGATACTATCCTTAATCGCTCCGGGTTTGAGTTGGAGTACGTAGACGTACCCGACCCCAAGATTTCCAACTTCTTTGGCTGTAATGTCTTCAACGACAAAGCCATGAAGGAATACATGACCGAAGAAGCCTTCAGCAACGTGAAGCTGGCCATCGAATCGGGTGCGAAGCTGTCCCGTGAGGATGCCGATATCGTTGCTGACGCCATGAAGCGCTGGGCAATGGACCACGGTGCGACCCACTACACCCACTGGTTTCAGCCGCTGACCGGCCGTACGGCAGAGAAGCACGACTCTTTCTTTACCCTTCGCCCCGATGGGGAGGTGGTGGAAGAGTTCACCGGCGACACCCTCGTTCAGCAGGAGCCGGACGGGTCGTCTTTCCCTGGTGGCGGTCTGCGTTCGACCTTCGAAGCCCGCGGCTACACGGCCTGGGACCCTTCTTCGCCGGCCTTTATCCTGGAAGTAGGGGAGGGCAAGACGCTTTGTATTCCCACCATCTTCGTCACCTACGGCGGGGACTCCCTGGACTATAAGCTGCCTTTGCTGAAGTCGCAGTCGTACCTGGAGCAGGCGGCCATCCCGGTTTGCCAGTTGTTTGACGAGCAGGTTTCCAAAGTATGGGTGACCCTCGGCTGGGAGCAGGAGTACTTCCTGGTGGACGAAGCCTTGTTTAATGCCCGCCCTGACCTGCTGCTGACGGGCCGTACCCTCCTGGGCAAGCATTCGCCTAAGGGGCAGCAGCTGGACGACCACTACTTTGGTTCGATTCCGGAGCGCGTCTACGCGTACATGCGCGATCTGGAGACGGAGTGCCATAAGCTGGGCATCCCGGTACGTACCCGCCACAATGAGGTGGGCCCCGGACAGTACGAGCTGGCGCCGATGTTCGAGGAGGTCAACCTGGCCGTCGACCACAATCAGCTGCTGATGGACCTGATGGACCGCGTGGCACGCCGCCACAAGCTGCGGGTGCTGCTGCACGAGAAACCGTTTGCAGGTGTGAATGGCTCGGGCAAGCACAACAACTGGTCGATGTCAACCAATACGGGCAGCAACCTGCTGTCGCCGGGCAAGAAGCCGGGCAGCAACCTGCGCTTCCTGACTTTCTTTGTGAATACGATTCAGGCCGTGTACAAGCATGCGGACATCCTGCGGGCCAGCGTGGCTTCGGCTTCCAATGACCACCGCCTGGGTGCGAACGAAGCGCCGCCTGCCATCATTTCCGTCTTTATCGGCGAGACTCTCACCAAGGTCCTCGACAGCATTGAGAACGGGGCGACTCTGGACGAGGCTGGCGTGAAGGAAGTGATCGACCTGCTGAATAAAATTCCAAACCTCGAGCTGGACAATACCGACCGTAACCGGACGTCGCCGTTTGCCTTTACGGGCAATAAGTTTGAGATCCGTATGGTGGGCTCTACCATGAACTGCGCAGCGCCGATGACGGTGATGAATACCATCGTGGGCCGTCAGCTGGAGCTGTTCAATGCCGAGCTGAAGGAGCTGATGGACAAGGGGCAGGACCGCGATGCGGCTATTCTGACGATCCTGCGCCGTTATATCAAGGAGTCGAGGGCGATCCGCTTTGAAGGCGACGGCTACAGCGAAGCCTGGGAGAAGGAGGCCGAAAAGCGCGGCCTGGCGAATACGCCTAACACGCCGGACGCCCTGAATGCTTACAAGTCTCAGGAAGCGATTGACCTGTTCACGTCGAGCAAGGTCTTTACCGAGAAGGAGCTGCATGCCCACTACGAGGTGATGAATGAGAACTACATCATCAAGTTGCAGATCGAGGCCCGGACGATGGGGGAGATGGTGATCAACCACATCCTGCCGGCTGCGATTGCCTATCAGGGGCAACTGGCTGACGGTGCAATGAAGATGAAGGAGCTGGGGCTGAGCGAGAACGAGTACAAAGCTCAGGTGGACATCATCAAGCTGATCGCGGAGAACATCAGCCTCATCAAGCAGAAGGTTAACGAAATGACCAATGCCCGCCGCGATGCCAACGAGCTGGAGGATGCCAATGAGATGGCGAAGGCGTACTGCTACAAGATCAAGCCGTTGATGGAGGAGATCCGCACCTATGCCGACCGCCTGGAGTACCTGGTGGATGACCGGGAGTGGCCGCTGATCAAGTACCGGGAGCTGATGTTTGTCCGGTAAGCGATAGTTTTTTATTGTTGTAAAGAGGGTAGCCCGGGCTGCGCGTATGGCGTGGCTTGGGCTGCTTTGGTTTTGTGGGGTGACTAATAATTCGACGCTCTGCGAGGTCGTTGGGCAGGGCTGCTGGGGTACACTTTGAGCGTTGACTGCTTTGGGTAGTGTGCTCCAGCTTGTGGGGGTAGGGTTTAGGGTTTAAAGTTTAGGGTTTAAAGTTTAGGGTTTAGGGTTTAGGGTTTAGGGTTTAGAGGGGGGAGCGGTGCCGTTGGTGTGGTCTTGGGTTTTGTGGTGTTTTGGTTTTATGGGGGCCCGGGGCGGTTGGTGGGCTGCTGGGGTACACTTTGAGTGCTTTTCGCGGAATAAGACAGATTGGGAAAATACGCTTTTAGTGTGCAGTATGGGGGGAGGCAGCAGTCACTTGTATAATGTAAATTTTCATATGTAAGGCGTGAAGAAGAGCCAGTGAGGAATATTCTTTCGGAGTAAAGGTATTATGTATTGATAAATAGTGCTTTTTTAAAATAAATGATTGTCTTTTGGTTTTAAGCCATTTAAATGACTTTAGTTTGTTGTCACGAAAATGCATTATTTGTGGAGTGTCTCCCTTGAGTTCTCTTAACTTTGATTCATCGAAAGCGCAAAGAAGGGTAATTGTAAGTGGGTTAAAATGTTCTGAATCTTTTCTTTGCATTAGTAAGCTTCGATAGGGCTCATGAACGCATTAGCCCTCGTGAGTCTTTCGGTTCCGCTTACACCTGTGCATGGATTTTCATTGATAGTGCATAGTTTTTGAAGAATGGATTATGTTTATATCCTTCATGTGCAGGCTGTAAAGTTATGGAACCGTTAGCCTCACTTTAGTAAGCTATGGTGTATTTTAACATTGATCATGGGTATGTTTAGGTTTGCTGGTCGAAAATAGCAATTGTTTGGGTAACAATTCTTTAATGATTCGGAGCTGATTCCCTCAGTGTGTCAATTCTTCCAGTTGTTCTGCAAAGCCGACTCATACCTGTGGTCCTTTTGTTTTTTCATCTTTAGGAGTTCATATATTCCCTTCTTCTACCTCTTGCCTTGAATATTTCAATACTCAAATTAGATCTTCAATAGGATTAGACCTTCTTGTTTAGAGATTAGAGGGGCGGGCGTTGCCGTTGGTGTGGTCTTGGGTTTTGTGGTATTTTCCTGCCGTCGCCTGTGGCTTTGGCGGGCGGTGGGTTTTATGGTTTTATGGTGGGCCGGGTCGGTTGGTGGGCTGCTGGGGTGTACTTTGAGCGTTGACTGCTTTGGGTAGTGTGCTCCAGCTTGTGGGGGTAGGGTTTAGGGTTTAAAGTTTAGGGTTTAGGGTTTAGAGGGGGGAGCGTTGCCGTTGGTTTGGTCTTGGGTTTTGTGGTATTTTGGTTTTATGGTGGTGCTGGTAGGTGTGGCTGTCTCGCCCGGCGCACTCGCTGTCCGACGTAGTTTTATACGCCAATATACATCCATACGGACCTGTCCGTATGGACCTGTCCGTATGGACCTGTCCGTACGGACAGGTTATGGGGAGTCGGTTCTTTCGCCGGGCGTGCTTTTTGGTGCGGTCCTGGGATTCGAGCGTTGCCGGTCGGTGTGGCGCTTTTTTTGGTAATTGAAAAGGTAGAATTTCCACCCCCGACCCCCGCCAGGACTTTAATGGTTTTGTGTTGGATATTGGTGTATAGCGGGGGACACGAGCGGTGCCGGTCGTTGTGGCTGGGCATGCCAGTCAGGTTGCAACTCCGAAGTTGCCACC
>JANSXW010000114.1 GCA_024742755.1 bacterium
AAAAGGTGTAATATTCTCTAAACCTTATTTGTACTTTTTTGTATAAATTCCTGACATTTGCATTAGAATTAGTCTAAATAACACTGGAAAAACCGCATAGATTATGAGCGATTCCATGCAGACGCTGGAGCAGCATACCAAAAGCGACTATAAATATGGCTTCACCAGCAACATCGAAACGGACAAGCTGCCCAAGGGGCTGAGCGAAGATGTGGTCCGTGCGATCTCCGCCAAAAAGAATGAGCCGGAGTGGTTGACCGAGTGGCGCCTTAAAGCTTACCGCCAATTCCTGGAAATGACCGAGCCAAAATGGCCGAATGTGGACTATCCACCCGTAGACCTTCAGGATATCATCTACTACGCTGCGCCTAAGAAGAAGAAAAAGCTCGACAGCCTTGACGAGGTCGACCCCGAGCTGCTCGATACCTTCAACAAACTGGGCATCCCGCTCGAAGAGCAAAAGATGCTGGCGGGAGTAGCAGTGGATGCCGTGATTGACTCGGTTTCCGTGAAGACTACTTATAAAGAAAAGCTGGCCGAGCTGGGCATCATCTTTAGCTCCTTCAGTGAAGCCGTGCACGAGCACCCAGAGCTGATCAAAAAGTATATCGGCTCAGTTGTTCCTGCCAACGACAATTACTTTGCGGCGCTCAATTCAGCTGTGTTTAGTGATGGGTCTTTCGTGTACATCCCAAAGGGTGTGAAATGCCCCATGGAACTGAGCACCTACTTCCGCATCAATGAGCGGGACACCGGACAGTTTGAGCGCACCCTGATCGTTGCCGAAGAAGGCAGTCAGGTGAGCTACCTGGAAGGCTGCACCGCTCCAATGCGTGATGAGAATCAGTTGCACGCTGCAGTGGTAGAGCTCGTTGCGATGGATGATGCCACCATTAAATACTCGACGGTACAAAACTGGTACCCTGGCGACAAAGACGGCAAAGGCGGTATTTACAACTTCGTCACCAAGCGCGGGCTTTGCAAAGGTGTCAACTCCAAGATTACCTGGACACAGGTGGAGACGGGCTCTGCCGTGACATGGAAATACCCAAGCTGTGTGCTGCTGGGCGACAACTCTGTAGGTGAATTCTATTCTGTAGCGGTAACCAACAACCGTCAGCAGGCAGATACGGGCACTAAAATGACCCATCTCGGCAAGAACACCCGCAGTACCATCATCTCCAAGGGTATTTCAGCGGGTTACAGCCACAACTCCTACCGCGGACTGGTGAAGATTGGCAAGAAGGCAGAAAACGCCCACAACTTCTCCGTTTGTGACTCCCTGCTCATGGGCGACAAGTGTGGCGCGCACACCTTCCCCTACCTGGAGGTGCAAAACAACACTGCCAAAGTAGAGCACGAGGCCACGACCTCTAAGATCGGCGAAGATCAGCTGTTCTACCTCATGCAGCGCGGACTGAGCGAGGAAAACGCCGTGAATACCATCGTTAACGGATTCGCCAAGGAGGTCTTCAATGAACTCCCTATGGAATTCGCCGTGGAAGCACAGAAACTCCTCGCCATCAGCCTGGAAGGCAGCGTAGGCTAATCTTGAACTTTAACACGGGAAGGGGCTTCCCTTCCTTACCCAAATTGATCACGACAAAAATACCAAACCATAATGTTGACTGTTAAAGACCTGAAAGTTGCGGTTGAAGATAAAACCATCCTGAACGGCATCAACCTGGAAGTTAAGCCGGGTGAAGTGCATGCCATTATGGGGCCGAACGGCTCTGGCAAGAGTACGTTCGCGAATGTCATCGCGGGCCGTGAGGATTACGAAGTGGAAAGCGGCAGCGTACTTTATAAAGGTGAAGACCTGCTGGAAATGGAAGTGGACGAGCGCGCTTTGGCGGGCATCTTCATGGCTTTTCAGTATCCGGTCGAAATTCCGGGAGTGAGCACCTCCAACTTCCTCAAAAGCATCGTCAATGCCAACCGTGAAGCACGTGGCCTGGAGGAGATGAATGCGATGCAGATGCTGAAGTATATCCGTGAGAAAATCGAGCTGGTGGGCATGGACGAGAAGTTCCTGCGCCGCTCCCTCAACGAAGGCTTCTCGGGCGGTGAGAAGAAGCGCAGCGAGATGCTCCAAATGGCACTGCTTGAGCCTTCACTGGCGATCCTGGATGAGACGGATTCCGGACTGGATATTGACGCGCTGCGAATCGTGTCAGAGGCAGTGAACAAGCTCCGTACGCAGGACCGGTCCTTCATCATCGTGACCCACTATCAGCGCCTGCTCAACTACATTGAGCCTGATTTTGTGCATGTGCTCTACAAAGGCCGTATTGTGAAGTCAGGCGACAAGTCACTTGCGCTGGAGCTGGAAGACAAGGGTTATGACTGGATCAAGGAAGAGGTAGACGCCGTTGCCGTTTAACTTTCTTCAACCCTACGATCAAAGTCATTCATTAACGAACCTAAGTTGCCGGCTTATTCAACGCAGCAGTCTGACTAAGCCGCGCTTTAAATAATAGCTTACGACATGTCAACAACCGTAGCTCAGGACAGATACGCCGCCGAAAAACAAAAGTTTCAGGAGCTGTTTGACCAAACTGAAGCCGCGAATCAGCAGCCGGCTCATCCGCTCGATGAATACCGTCAGCGGGCCATGGCACTGGTGGGACAATTGGACTTCCCTACCCGCCGCTGGGAGGAGTACAAATACACTAGTGTCAACCGCATTCTTCAACCGGATTATGCCATGGGGCAGGTACAGGGTGTGGACGCAGCTGACATCAAAACATACCTGCCGGAAGGCATGGACGCTCACCTGATTGTTTTTGTAAACGGCCAACTCAGCGAGTCTTTATCGCAATTCGCAGAACTGCCGGCAGGGATGCACGTAATGCTTCTCCGGGATGCGATGGACAGCGACCGCTTCGGCAGCGTTGCCCGCGAACAGCTGGATGGCATTCTGAAGGATCAGGACGATATCTTCGTGGCCCTCAACGCAGCATTCTCACAGCACAGCTTGTTCCTGTACAGCGAGAAGAATGTAGCTTGCGAAAAGCCCGTCTATATCCTTCACCTGTCTACCAATGCCGAAACGCCAATCCTTAACAGCCACATGAATATCGCGGTGGCGGAGACAGGCAGTGAGTTTGCCTACATCGAAGGGCAGTTTGAGAAGCCGGGTGCGACCGGCACTTACTTCAACAACATCTACAACCGCGTCACCGTAGGCGCCAACGCCCACATCCACCATTACTGCCTGCAGCAGGAAGGTGCCGAAGGCTTTGTGATCAACCGGGTGGATGCAGAGCAGGACCGCGACAGCCAATTCTCGAACTATACAGTAGACCTGGGCGGCCGTATCGTGCGCAACAACCTGAACACCGTGCACAAGGGGTCTAACCTGACCACCAACTACTACGGCGTTTACTTTGGCAAGGAGCAACAGCACATCGACAATCACACGTTCATTGACCATGCCGTACCGCACTGTCAGAGCAATGAGCTCTACAAAGGCATCGTGACCGACAGCGCCCGTGGTGTATTCAATGGCAAAGTGATGGTGCGCAAGGATGCGCAGAAGACCAACGCTTTCCAGCAAAGCAGCAGCCTGGTATTGTCCAACAAAGCCGAAATGGACAGCAAGCCACAGCTGGAAATCTTTGCCGATGATGTGAAGTGCAGCCACGGTGCCACGATCGGGCAGCTCGACGAGTCCTCCGTATTCTACCTGCGCAGCCGCGGCCTTAATGATCATCAGGCACGGGCGATGCTGCAGCATGCCTTTATCGCAGAAGTGCTGGAGTATTTTAAGCACGAGCAAGTCCGCGATTTTGCAGAAATGCTGATCAACCAGAAATTCGAACAGTAGACCAACATGGAAGTTACCGCTCAACAAGCGTTTGATATCGAAAAAATCCGCAAGGATTTCCCGCTGCTGGAACAGGAGATGAATGGCAAGCCCATCATCTTCCTGGACAGTGCGGCCTCAAGCCAAAAGCCGGCACAGGTCATCGACCGGCTCAATGATTACTACCGTACCGGGCATGCGAATGTGCACCGGGGGGTGTATCAGCTGAGCCAGGAAGCGACTACGGCATTTGAAGAGGCACGGGAGCTTGTGCGCCAATTCATCAATGCCCCTTCTGAAAAGGAGGTCATCTTTGTGCGGGGCTGTACGGAAGGAATCAACCTCGTCGCTTCTTCTTACGGACGCAAGTTCATCAATCAGGGAGACGCAGTGCTGATTACAGCTATGGAGCACCATTCCAATATTGTGCCCTGGCAGATGATTTGTGAGGAGCGCGGTGCTGAACTTCGGGTCGCACCGGTCAATGATGCGGGCGAAATTGACCTGGACGCGCTCTATGCGCTGCTGGATGAGCGGGTGAAAATCGTTTCCCTGGTACACGTATCTAATGCTTTGGGCACGGTCAACCCGGTAAAAGCCATAATCGACCGGGCACACGAACTGAATGTCCCGGTCCTCGTGGACGGTGCACAAGCCATTCCCCATACTCAGGTGGATGTGCAGGCGCTTGATGCTGATTTCTACACCTTCTCCGGGCACAAAATGTTTGGCCCAACGGGTATCGGTGTACTGTATGGCAAGGAAAAATGGCTGGAGCAAATGCCGCCTTACCACGGCGGAGGCGAGATGATCAAAACGGTGACTTTCGAAAAGACTACCTACAATGAATTGCCGCATAAATTTGAGGCCGGCACACCGGATATTTCCGGCGTCATCGGTTTGGGGGAAGCCGTTAAATACATGCAAAGCGTTGGCTACGATAACATCAGCCGGCACGAGCACGAACTGCTCTCCTACGCTACGGAACAGCTGAAGCAGATCGAAGGGCTGCGCATCATTGGGACGGCAAGGGAGAAAGCCAGTGTGGTCTCCTTCATCGTGGAAGGTGTACACCCCTACGATCTGGGCGCCATCCTGGACAAGCTCGGTATTGCTGTACGCACCGGGCACCACTGCACCCAGCCCCTCATGGCCCGGTATGAAATCCCCGGTACGGTGCGGGCATCCTTCGCCTTCTACAACAACAAAGCGGATATTGATGCGCTGGTGGCTGGAATTAACCGGGCGGTTTTGATGTTAAAGTAAAATTTTGCAAATGAACCAAATCAACAGCATACAGGACGAAATCATCGACGAGTTTGCCTTCTTCGGGGACTGGATGGAAAAGTACGAGTACATCATCGATTTAGGCAAATCGCTGCCCCTTATCGAAGAGCAGTATAAAAATGAGGAACACCTGATAAAGGGCTGTCAAAGCCAGGTTTGGCTGCATGCAGATGAGTCAGAGGGCAAGGTGGACTTTACTGCCGACAGCGATGCCGTCATTACCAAGGGCATTATTGCGTTGCTGGTCCGGGTCCTGTCCGGGCAAAAAGCCGATGAGATTGCGCAGGCAGACCTCTACTTTATCGACAAGATCGGGTTGAAAGAGCACCTGTCCCCTACCCGGTCCAACGGGCTGGTCAGCATGGTCAAACAAATGAAAATGTACGGCCTGGCAATCAACGCAAAAAGCCAGTAACAACGCTCCTTGTTTAGTCAAAGAAGAACAATCATGGACAAAGCAGCATTAGAAGCCAAAATCGTAGAAGCCACCAAGACCGTTTATGACCCGGAAATCCCGGTGGACATATACGAGCTGGGGCTGATTTACAATATCGACATCAGCGATCAGGGGGTCGTCAATCTGCGTATGACGCTTACCACGCCTATGTGCCCGGTAGCAGATTCGCTACCGATGGAGGTGCAGCAAAAAGTCGCTATGGTGGAAGGCGTCAGTGATGTGGAGCTGGAAGTCGTCTACGATCCGCCCTGGAGCAAGGACATGATGAGTGAGGAAGCCCGGTTTGCCCTGGACATGTTTTAGTCCGACCGCACTAAACAAACATTATTCACCACCTACCCTAATCGCAAAAGGCTATGAAAATTTCCGCCCAAGACGAATATGGACTGCGCATCCTCATCCGCATCGCGGAAGCCCGTGAGCAGGAAGGGCTGAGCATCCCTCAAATCAGTGAACTGGAAGGGATGTCAGACAGCTATGTGGGCAAACTGACCCGGACGCTGCGCCTGGCGGGCTTCATCGAAAGCACCCGGGGCCAAAAGGGTGGCTATGTGCTGGCAAAAGCACCGGAGGATATCAACGTTGGGGAAGTCCTGCGCGCACTGGGCGGAGCACTTTTTGACGAAGGGTTTTGCAATAAGCACTCCGCTGGCTTCCGGATTTGCACGAACTCCGTAGACTGTTCCGTGCGGTCTTTATGGCGGGTGGTACAGCAATCGCTCGATCATGTACTGGGGCAGATTAGCCTGAAGGACCTGCTCGCTTCCGAAGCGGAGACCAATTCTGCGCTGGAGCAAATATTATCCCAGATACAACCGGCCACAGCATAGGCACCCAGCTTTCAATTCGCGCTCAAAACCCTATCTTTGGCAGTGAGAAAACACACTGCCCATGCAAAACCGGTTATTCCTCTTCCTCTTCTCCGCAATTTTGCCTTGCTTCAGCATTGCCCAACCGGCCTACATCATTGATGCCGATACCGGCAATGAAATGGATGACCTGTATGCCATTGCCAGAGCCCTCGCCCCGGACGGGCTAAAAGTACGGTCCCTCCAATCGGTGCATTTCAATAATCCACAACTGCTTACGGACCCCAACTGGAACAGCTACTCCACCGAAAACATCAACACCCTGGAAATCAGCCAACAGCTCAATGAGGAACTCACAAGAGCCTGCCAGCGCTGGTATATCCCGAAGATGAGAGGCTGCAACCGTATGCTGGGCTACGCCTGGGGCTACTACGAAGGCGCCCCCATCCCGAGAAGCCCGGCTACGCAGTTCATCATCGACCACGCCAGAAAAGCAAGCCCTGATAACAAGCTCAACGTGGTCTGCCTGGGCGCGTCCACCAATGTGGCAGCAGCTATCGCCCGGGCACCGGAAATCGCCCCTAACCTTAGGGTTTATTTACTGGGCGCACAGTACGATGCCAAAAACAAAGCATGGGACAAGAACGAGTTCAACATCCGCAATGACCTGAACGCCTTCGATTTACTGCTCAACAATGAGGAGGTGGAACTTTGGGTGATGCCCGCCAATACGGCACGCGCACTTACTTTCGACCGGCTGAAGACTTTTCGTCAATTGAGCACTTGCACCACACCTCTTTGCAATCGGCTCCGCAACCGCTGGGAACAGGTGCAGGCAGGACAAAACTGGGTTATGTGGGACCTGGCTCTGATTCAGGCATTGCTTACCCCCGACCTGGCAACGCACAAAAGTGTAAGAACACCACCGGAGAATACCAAAAGAAAAATCCAGGTGTACACTGAAATCAACGCGCCGGCAATGGAAAAGGAATTCTGGCAATCCCTCATCAGCTGGCAGGTGCCTTAAACCGTGCTACTGGCCTGCAAAGCGGTAGCGGTCTTCAATGTACTTGATGATCTCGCTGCTTTTCTTGATTTTGATATTCGCGGACCCGGTCCGGATATAAAAGACTTCCTGCTCATTGCCTTTCTTGTCCACATCGCGGTAGAACACAGGCGACTTGGCTGGTGGCGTGTCGATCCGGAAAATCATATGGTCATCAATTTTCTCAATATCGAAGGACAGCTGGGTGGCGAAAAAGGATCCCAGGTTGCGCTGTACCGCACTTGTGATGCTGCGCTTGAAGTTGTCAATATCTGAAGTGGTGGCATCCAGGCCAATGATTTTGCCTTCGTCGTCTACGCCACAGAAAACGGTACCCCCGTTCAGGTTCATAAAGGCAGACAGGGTCTGAATGATCTTATCGCGATGGTATTTGTCAATAGACTCCTTGAATTCCACCATGTCGCTTTCGCCCTTATCGATGATGCGCTTACTGTTGGCAGACTCATCAGCTACGAGGTAGGTGATAATTTTTTGAGTCAGAGCCCAGGACAGCTTTAGCTTGAGTTCTTCGGGGATTTTGTTGTCATCAAATACTTTGGACTTGTCAAAAACGATAAGCTTGGAAGGTTCCGTGGCCCGGATGGTGCCAAGACGGGAAGTTTTGTTGAAGATGGCAATTTCGCCAAACAGCTGCCCTTTCTTGTAGGATTTGGGCTCCTTACGGGATAAATACAGGATTAGACGCCCGTAGTGGACAATGTAGAAAGACTCTCCCTTCTGCTCGATGGAAAAAACTTCGTGCCCTGCTTCGTAATCCACCAACTTGGCAACGCTGGCTAGTTGCCTGATTTCGGCATCGTCTAAGTTGACCAGTTCCTTGCAGTCGCGCAGGGTTTTAAAAATGTCTTCGTTCATTGTTTGGCATCGTTTTATTCAGTCCTGTAGATACGGTATTCGGATCAACCCAATACCTGCGCAATAAAGCTAAGGAAAAAAATGAAACTCGCCTGAAGAAAACCTCCTGTCGTATGTATAACTAATTGCACAAAACAGAAAGGCAACCCTCTGCACTTAAGCGCTATGGCTGATGGGGCAGCGCTTCCCGCTCTACTCCGGCTTATCCAGGAAAAGTGCAATTTATTATGCACCCCCTCCTGTCTGTGGCTTAGTGCACCAGGTTCCTGGTCTGATAAGCGATGTAGCCAATAAACCCAAGGAGCCCCAGTATGATGAGGTATTCATCGAACGGGTGATCCACCTGAAGCGCTACCGGCTCGGAGGCCTGAAGGGAAATACCGCTCGACTCATTGACAAGGCGGTACTCGTAGGCTTCTCCTGGTTCAACCCGCACATCCCAAAAACTAAACTCACGTTGCCCGGCTGCCGCAGTGACCCGCCCAACTGCCTCCCAGCTCGCATTTTCGAGGGCGCGCTCAACAATAAACGACACGTCGCTTACAGGCTTATCGACCACCCATGAAAGCACAACAGATACGTGGTGCGCTTTAGCAACAAAGCTGTTCAATTGGAGGAGAGGGTCCCCCCCCATTGCTGACCGGGTGAACTGAGACGGCGAGGACGCAACGATGCGCTCGCTAACAAACTGGAAATCTTTGTCTTCCGCTTCTTTTGATGTGCTGGCCGCACACGTATTTGATGTGGAAAATGAAGCAGAAAAAGCAAACAAAAATACATAGAACAAGTTTTTCATGCTGGGCATTGGGTAAATAGTTGTTTTCAAAAGGGTACAATGTCTTGTTATACTCCCTGGACCAAACGGTACGGCAGAAGCATAAATTGGGTGGAAGCTCCAACTAATGCTGAAACTCCCTGGATTGTCAATTCTAGTGTTTGCTTAAAATCAATATGGGCAGGACGACCCAAATATAAAGATTATTCATTGAAACCACAATGATATGCCTCAATCCTTTAAAAAAGCGCTTCAAAAAAGGCTCCTCGAGGAAGACTATGAAGCTGTAATCAAATCCCTGATCACCCTGTCAGACCAAATCGGCAACAATCTCCTCATGAATGACGCTGTCCTCTACTTTCAGCGCTGGCAGGAGCTCCAGAGGAACCACAACAGCGACGCCACAACTTCTGCCGAGGCCGGGCGGCTCAGCCTCCAACTCAAACAGGGGCTGTGGCAAATGATTGAACAATTGCCGGAATAATTAAGAAAAAACATTACCTTTGCCCCCGATTTCGAGTAGCGGAAGCTTAGAATGAACGCACAAGACGGGTTTGTGCTCAAACTGCAGGCTTGAATAACCTGCTCAGGACGGTGATGCTCCGCCCAATACTGCAAAGCTCAAATGCTACTCATCATTGCTGCTGCGGAGTGCAGCTTAACATTTGATCATGAGTACTTTTGAGTCACTGGGGCTATCCCAGTCTATCACAGAAGCTGTGTCTGCTATCGGCTTCGAATCTCCAACTGCCATTCAG
This sequence comes from bacterium, assembly GCA_024742755.1. GTDB lineage: Bacteria > Bacteroidota > Bacteroidia > Chitinophagales > Saprospiraceae > Phaeodactylibacter. Next base: position 9,816 of record JANSXW010000114.1, read on the forward strand.
GAACAAGCCATTCCCCGCCTCCTTTCCGGTGAGGAAGACTTTGTGGGCCTGGCCCAGACGGGCACTGGCAAAACGGCGGCCTTTGGCTTGCCGCTGCTGCACCGGACCGATGTGGCATTGCCGTTCATTCAATCGCTTGTCCTTGCCCCTACCCGGGAGCTTTGCCTGCAAATCTGCCGCGAGCTGGAGTCTTTCTCTAAGAATCAGCCTAACCTCAGAATCCTCCCGGTATACGGAGGTGCGGACATCCGCCGGCAGATGAAGGCACTGGAACAGGGTGTGCAGGTGCTGGTGGCCACACCGGGCCGCCTGCGCGACCTTATGCGCCGGGGCAAAGTGGATTATACCCACCTGCAGCAGGTGGTGCTGGACGAAGCCGACGAAATGCTCAACATGGGCTTCAAGGAGGAAATCGATGAAATCCTGGAAGCCGTGCCTGAGCAGCGCCGTACCTGGCTTTTCTCTGCTACCATGCCGCCGGAAGTGCGCCGAATTTCACAGGACTATATGGACAACCCCTTTGAGCTGTCCGTAGGCAAACAGAACGCTGGCAACGTGGACATTAGCCACCAATACGTGGTCCTGCGCCCCGCTGAACGCTACGAGGCACTCCGCCGCTTTCTGGATATGGAGCCGGACCTCTTCGGGCTGGTGTTTTGCCGCACCCGCCGGGAGACCGCAGAGGTGGCAGAACAGCTGACCCGCGATGGCTACAAAGCAGATGCCATACACGGCGACCTCAATCAGACGCAGCGCGACCGGGTCATGCAGGGGTTCCGCGACCGGCGATTGCGCATTCTTGTCGCTACCGACGTTGCCGCAAGGGGCATTGATGTCGATAACATCACCCATGTTTTCCATTTCAACATCCCCGACGACCTCAATTTCTACACCCACCGCTCCGGCCGTACCGGACGGGCAGGCAATAAAGGGATCAGCCTGGTGCTCGCCCATCCCAAAGACCGCCACTTGCTCCGGAAGCTGGAGAAAGCCTCCAAAATATCCTTTGAAGCGGTGGAAATCCCCTCAGGGCACGCAATTTTCGAACAACGGCTGATGCGCTTTTTTGATAAAATCAGTGAAGCCACCCCGAATTCGGACCTGCTGGACTACCTCCCGCAAATTGCCGCTAAGTTCGAAGGCTTGTCCCGGGAAGAGCTGCTGCTACGGGTAGCGTCTGCCACTATGCCCAAAAAGATGCAAGCTTATGCCAAAAGCAAGCCGATCGGGCAAAAGCCACGGTCCGAAAAAGGCTTCCTAAAGCCCAATGAGTCCCGCCGGGTATTCGTCAACATCGGGCACATGGACATCAATGGCAAGGGAGAACTCCTCGCCTACCTGTGCGAAAAGGGCGGCATCAACGGAGCGGATGTTGGCAAAATCGACCTGCAAAAGAAACACGCTTTCGTGCAGGTGGAGGTACAGGCCGCGGCCACGCTGATGAACAAACTGGATGGACAAACCTACGACGGGCGCACCTTGCGCGTTAACGACGGCGGGCCCCAGCCTGGTCAGTCCAAAAAGAAGCGCCGGGCATTCCCCAAGCGCAAAAAAGGCAAAAAGAAGTTCGCAAAGTAAGCGGTTAAGGTTCCATAATTAACGGGTTTTCTGCTATATTGGTTGCCGGGGCACAGCAACACCCTGCCCCGCTATTTCTTTTGATCACAACAAACAGAAAACCCACATTATGGCAGATTCAAAAGGCACCTTGCCCCGCGTAGCCTACTTTTGCATGGAGTACGGCCTGGACAACCGCTTCAAAGCCTATGCCGGTGGCCTGGGCATCCTCGCTGGCGACTATATGAAAGGCGCAAAGCAGTACGACTACCCTATCGTCGGCATCGGCATCAAATGGAAACAAGGTTATACGGACCAATTCATTGGGGAGGATGGCAAGCCCTACGATTCTTACCGCAATTACAACTACGATGACTTCATGGAGGATACCGGCATCACGGTGAATGTCGAAATCCGTGGCCGGAATGTCGCCTGCAAAGTCTGGAAACTCGAGGCTTTCGACAATGCGCCCCTCTACCTGCTCGATACGGATGTGCCGGGCAATGAAGACGCCTGGATCACCGGGCAGCTCTATGGCTGGTTTGGAGAAGAGCGGATCGCGCAGGAGCTTGTCCTTGGCGTAGGCGGCGTACGTGCCCTCCGCTCCCTGGGCATCGAGGTGGATGTCTACCACTTCAATGAAGGCCATGCCCTGTTTGCCGGCTTTGAGCTGATGCGCGAAAAGATGGAAGACGGCATGACCTTCGAGGAGGCCTGGGCAGCCAGCAAGGACGAAATCGTATTCACCACCCATACTCCCGTCATTCAGGGCAATGAGTCCCACCCGGTCGACCGCCTGATGTATATGGGCGCCAACCTGGGCATGAAACCCAGCCAACTCCGCCGCCTCGCGGGCGACCCCTTCAATATGACCGTGGGGGCCCTGCGCCTTTCCAAAAAGTCGAACGCGGTAGCCCAACTGCACGGGGAGACTGCCAATCAAATGTGGAAGCACATCCACGACCGTTCTGAGATTGTGGCCATCACCAACGGCATTCATCAGGGTACCTGGGTCGATCAGGCCATGCTCGATGCTGCTGAGGCAGGCAAGGACCTCTGGGAACCGCACCTGAAGAACAAGCGGGCACTTATTGACCTGGTCAAGCGCAAGAATGGCGTCACCCTCGACGAAGAAAAGCTGATCATAGGTTTTGCGCGCCGCTCCGTGCCTTACAAGCGCAGCGATTTGATCTTTTCTAAGCCGGAAATCATTGAGCCTTACCTGAAAGAGGGCAAAATTCAGCTCGTCTTTTCCGGCCGGGCCCACCCGCTGGATGATACCGGCAAAGCGATTGCAGCCAACCTGGTGCGCATGTCCAGGCTCTACCCCAACGCGGTAGTCTTCCTCGAAAACTACGATATGGAAATTGGCGCCGCCATCACCCGGGGCTCCGATGTCTGGCTCAACAACCCGCGCCGCCCCAAAGAGGCAAGTGGCACGTCCGGCATGAAGGCCTCTATGAACGGGGTGCTCAACCTCAGCGTGCTCGATGGCTGGTGGCCGGAAGCTTGCGAGGATGGCGTCAATGGATGGCAAATTGGCAACGCCTTCGAAAGCGATAACGTGGAAGAACAGGATGACAACGACCGGGAAGCCCTCTACGACGTGCTGCTGAACAAAGTCGTGCCCACCTACTACGATGACCGCAAAAAATGGCTAAAAATGATGCACGCCAGCATTCAGAGCACCCGCGATGCCTTTGGGGTCAAACGGATGCTGGAAGAATACTACGATTTGCTGTACACGGCGTAAGGTAAAACAGGGGGGCAGAGAAGATATTTAACGCTGTCCCAACCTGCAAAAACAGTATTGAAGGGTAACCGACCGAAAAATTGGCCGGTTACCCTTACTTTTGGGCAAAACCGTGCAGTATGAAAAAAACGCCCTTTGCTGGCCTGATCTTACCCCTCCTTTTCCTGTCTTTTGCCGCGCTGAGCCAAAATGAAGGCAACATCTGGTATTTTGGCAATCAGCAGGGTATTGACTTCTCTTCCGGAGACCCGGTGCTGATCACCAACGGCGCGCTGCAAACCACGGAAGGCTGTGCTTCGGTATGCGATGAAGCCGGCAACCTTCTTTACTACACGAATGGAGGCGGGCGGACCACACCCGGACAACCATCCGGCAGCATCTGGAACGCCAACCACAATGTATTGTACGATATGGAAGGGCTACGGGGCGGTGGCTTTGGAGCAGCTCAGTCCGCACTCTTCGTCCCCAATCCCGGCAATGCCGATGAGCATTATCTTTTCACCATGGAAGAGCGGGAATTCTCCAGTGACGGGTTGCCCGCCGGTCAGCTGCAAGGGCGCGGCCTTACGCACTTTTTGCTCAATCGCACGCTCAATGGCGGGCTTGGAGGCACTGTTTTTGAAGATGACCGCCTGCATGTCCCCAGCTTTGAATCCCTAAGCGGCACCCTGCACGGGAACGGCACCGACTTCTGGGTCATCATTGTGGATGACAATACCGGTGATTTTTTCAACTACCGTGTGACGCCCACTGAAGTCCTCGGCCCAACGCTGGAGGAGCGGGACGTGATTGATTCCCTGGCTGGCCCGATTAAGATTTCTCCGGCACGCAACCGGCTGTTTGTCGGTGGGGTGCTGTATAATTTCAATGCCAATAATGGCAATATTTCCAATCCCCGGACCCTGCCCGGAGCCGTCAACTCCATTAGCTACTCCTTCTCCCCCAACGGCAATTACCTGTATGTGATGGAACCTACCGTCAGTGGTTCTTTGCTGGTGCGTTACGAACCGCTCAATCCCAGTTTTCTGTCTTCGAGAACCATCCTCGGGCCAGGCCCAAATGAACGGCTGGGCGCCATGCAGCTCGCACCGGACGGCCGCATTTACCTGGTCTCCTACGATGAAGATGCGCCTCAGGTCACGCACCTGCACGCCATCAATTGCCCCAATTCTGAACAGGCTAACCTGGAGGAAGAAGTCTTTAGCTTTCAAACGCCGGATCAGCCCTTCCTCGGGCTCCCCAACTTCATGGATTACATCTTTGACACCCAGGAAACCCTGATCGCGGACCTGGGCCCGGATACCACCTTTAGCTGCGACAATGGCCCCATTACGCTCATCCCTCAGACCAATGGTGATGCTTTCCTTTGGTCGGACGGCTCTACCGATACCAGCCTGACTGTTACGGAGCCCGGGATTTACAGCCTGACCGTTACGGCGGATTGTGGCATGGTGAGCGATACCATTGAAGTGGAGGAGCTTACGGATACCGTCATCGTGAACATCAACGGCCCAAACACCCTCTGTACAGGCGACACCGCTACTTTCGCTGCAACCGCAAATATCTCAGGCACTATTCTTTGGTCTACCGGCGACACCACCACAACGATACAGGTGGCCACCGGCGGGCGCTACACCGTTTTATTTACCGACCTCTGCGGCCGGCAGGCAACGGATACGCTGATGCTGAATGTCCTGGACGTGCCGCCCATCCTGCTGGAAGCGCCGGCAGCCCTCTGCCCGGATGAAAGTGGGGGCGCGACGGTCTTTTCTGAGGGTGCAACCGCCTACAACTGGTCCAATGGCATGGCCGGCGACAGCGTTACCCTGACCGGCGGTGGCACTTACCACATCACGGTAACCAATGGTTGCGGTGAATTTGATACGGTTTTTACGGTGGACAGCCTGACTTTCCCCACTCTTGAAATACAGGGGGCCGCTCCGCTATGCCCGGGAGGTTCCGTACAGCTGGAAGCAGCGACGGAACCTCAAAATGACATACAGTGGTCCAGCGGAAGCACTGCGGCTCTCACTACCTTTACCACACCGGGCGTTTATGCCGTTACCGTTACCAACGCTTGCGGCAGTGCGGTCGATAGTATTGACCTGCAGCCTATTGGGTGTGAGAATTGCTTTTACGTCCCCAATGCCTTCTCTCCAAATGAAGATGGCGTTAATGATGGTTTTCTGCCCATTGATCTGTGCCCGGTTCAAAACTACCGCCTGCAAATCTTTTCCCGTTGGGGCGGGCTTTTGTTTGAAAGCGATCAGCCTGGGCAAAGCTGGGATGGCAAATCCGGCAATGAACCGATGAACCCCGGCGCCTATATCTGGCAGCTGACCTACGAACAGGCCGGGCAGCAACAGGTACAGTCCGGGATGGTACATTTGATCCGATAGCGTTGATCAGTGCAGCGTGGAGTGACTTTACGGCAATTGGACGTCCAAACAATTAGCGGTTTTCGTAATTATATTATAGGAACCGCAAAAACTCCACAAACACATCTTTATGCAAAAGCCATCTTTACTATTCCTTTTAGCATTATGCCCGTTTTTTCTTTTCGCCCAGTACAAAACCGTCAACCTCGACTTTGAAAGTGCCTATATTGGGGATAACAACCCGCTCCCGGCGGAGACCAATATCCTCTTCACCGGGTCTATCCCTTCCTACATTGATCGGGTAGAGCTGAATATTAAGCCTCCCAAAGGTAAATCCACCGTACTGCATTCTGCCGTATGGCAGCGCCCGCTGGACAACAAGGAAAAAACCTACAGCCTGCCGGTCAATTACAAGTTCAGGCCCTCCGCCAGTTATGATATTGAGGTCTTGTATTTTCAAACCCTGGGCAATGCGCAGCGCACAGAGCTCATTCAGACCCTCAACAACCGTCTGCAGTTGTTCCTGGAAACGCAGCTCACGCAGGAGTCCAGGACGATCGAATGGCAAAACAAACCCAAGCGCCTCCTGCAAGAGATGAACGACCTGCTGCAGGCCGACCTTCAAAACTACCGCACCGGCATTGCCGCACCGGCTCAGGAGCTGTCCAGCCTGGTAGCCCTTCAGATGGAAAAAATGGCGGATATGCGCATGCGCGACAGCCTCGGGCAGGTCCGCATGGCAGAAGAACGGGTGCTGCTTCGGCAACTGCTGAAGGACGAGCTCAACCGCATGCTGCCCGCACCGCTGTACAAAATTGCAGATGCCCGCATGCTCGAAGATTGCCCGACCGAGTCCAAAAAAGGAGCATTGGCCGTTAATGCCGGTTACGGAGGCGTTTACTTCAGTGGCGATCTTGGAGAAGACCTGGATTATGATACCGCGCCCTATGTCGGCTTATCATTCCCCTTAGGCAACAGTGCCTTTGCGCCCCGCTTCTTCAGCAATACTTACATTGGGTTTGGCTTGTTCCTGCAGGACTTTGAAAATGCAGACGAACAAAAGCTCACTGGCCCCATCACCGGGCTGCCCATTTACGCCAGCCTGGACTACAAGCTTTTCCAGTTTGTCTACCTGAACCTCGGAGCCACCTTATTGGAAGAAACCACCGCCGGAGACCGGCAGGAGCTTTTTGTGCGCCCGTTCATTGGGCTGAGTGCAAAGGTCAACCTGTCTGTACAGTTTGAGCGGTAAGGTTTCAGAACGGCAGGTCAACTTTAAAGAATTGACCTGCCATTAATTTTTGGATTACCCTCTTTCCACCGGACAAGTCATACAGTGCGAGCCGCCCCGGGCCCGGGAAAGCTCATTGGAAGGCAATGCAATAATGGTGTTCTCCACCTCTTCCGGCTTGAGCGAGCCATCCTGGAACGCCTGTAGCAAGCTTGTGGCGTGGATGATTTGGTAACCGGCGCTACGGAAAGCCTTTTCCGTGTATGGATTGCGGTCGTAGGTAATCGCCACGCCGGGCTTTAGGGCGACCAGGTTGCAGCCATCCGTCCACTGTTCGCGGTCCTGATAGGGCGAAATGCCCTCTCCGCTGAGAATGAATTCCATGTCCGGATTTATCTCCGCGTGGAAAAACTCCTTAATGGAAGGATAATGACGGGTGGCGCCATTGGAAGAAAATACTTCAACGTAAGACCCCAGCCCATCAAGTACGATTGGCTTGAAAGCTACGATGTGGTTGGTATTGATTTGTGTGAAAATGGTGTCAATGTGCATGTAACTGCGGTCAGTCGGGATATTGATCTGCACGACATGCTTCACCACACCTTTTTTAAAAAGGACTTCTTTGAGCGACTGAATGGCATGGGCAGTCGTGCGCTCACTGCAGCCGATGAGCAGGTAGTCTTCGTTAATGACCATCACATCACCGCCTTCGATGCTCACCATTTCCCGGCGGCGGGAAGGCGGGAACAGTTCTACGTTGTTCAGATTGATGATACGCCCCTCTTTGCTCAGCGCATTGAAAATAGGGTGAGCCCAGAAGATATAGCGGGTGAGGAAGTTTTCGCGGAAGCGCGCCTCCTTCGCCGCTTTGGTGATGATGACATGATCGTTGACCGTGACCGCGATGTCCCGGGTGAAGATGAAGTTCGGGATAGGATCAAAGAGAATCATGTCCTCTTGCTGCAGGTAGCCAGTGATCAGCGTCTCGGTCAGCGCTTTGTTGTCCAGCTTCAGGAGCATGTCTTCGTAGGAACGCGGCAGTTCTTCGTAGTCGATGATTTTCTCAATCATCTCTCTTTTATCGGCTTCCGAGGCAGCCTCCAAGGCTTCAAAGAGGAGGTCTTCTGTTTCGAGGACATTATCTTCTCCTACAAAGTGCTTTAGAATTTCCGAAAACACATCGTGCTCTTCCTGCATCTGCGGCAGGTACACGATATCGTCGAACAGGAGCTCTTCGGCCCGCTTCGGGCTAATGCGGGCAATGCCCTCATCGGGGCGGTGAATGATGACGCGTTTGAGTGGCGCAATTTCTGAAGCCACGTTTACAGTTACAGCCATACTTGGTTAGGATTTAAAGGGATACGACTTTTTCGATCTCGTAGATGGAATTTATTTTTCCGGCAAAGATGCAATAAAATCGGGGAATATTGGAAGTACAGCGCACTTGCAATGCAAAGCCCCTAACCATACGATTGGGTGTAGAGTTAACCTTAACCTCAGCACCGAAAGAGAGTGGTTATTATGTATGATAATAATAACAAATATATGGAATATTCTAACGGTGGCAGGGAAGATATGGCGCTCCTTTTATTCTAATAATTCAGATCACCTATTCAATAGCTGTTATTTGCAATTGATCAATCGCCAAAGGTTTATCGCTATGGGCTTGCCAAAATTGGACTTCGAGAAAATCATAAGGTTGTTTCGGAACAGGGACATCCAAATAAATATTTTGTGTGCTATTGGGTTGCAGCAAGCGAAAAAGACGAATGAACCGGGTTTGTATCTCTTTATCTCCTCTTTTGAACTTTACCATTAATTGGGACATACGCCAAAATTCCCACTCCTTATCCTGACACCTAAACTCACCTTGTACTCTTATCCATGGAGTTTTTATTTCTTTACTATGGATTTGAACCGGAGGTGAAAAAGGCTCCTGAGCTGATAAACACAGAGAACGATCACCTTCTATTGGAGGGATTGGACAGTTATGATCTACTGTATCAGATTCAAAATCAAGGAATACGAGATCCTCAACTATTTTGGGCGTACCTGGATAGAGTTCTTGGGTGTCCAAAAGTTTGATGGTTTCTTTGCTTGGCAATTCATTACGCAAAAAAATGGCTTTAAGGTAAGGCAAAGTCATTTGTTCTGATATGAACAACCCTCCTCGATGAGCCTGGTGGGTGAGCCAAATATTGTAATAGATGCAACCAATTGAGAAAACAAGTAATAGAATACTTGGAATTTTTTTCTCTTTAACCCATTCCACTAATCCTGCAAAAGGGAAAGCTAATATAGCGTAAGACTGAACCATCGCACGCTGTCCGAGGCTGCCTCCGTACCACCAAATATCCCATGCAAAAGTGATGTAAATAAATAACCCTGTAAAAATTGTTGTTGCGAGAAATAGTTGACGGTGCCGTAACAATAGGGTTATAAGTCCCAATAATGGTAGCAACATGATTGGTGAGTACACCAACCATCCTCCCTTTCCACTGAAAAAGCCATCAATTAAATGCGGGGTCAGCCAGCTAAATCCTTGATCTTGATAGCTGTATACTAGCCACTCTCCAGCTACAAACTTCCAATAGAGTGGTTGGATACCCCCTAAAACTGCAACACCAAAACCAGCGAAAAGGAAATACTTCCCTCCTCTACTGAAGTCTAAGAAAAAAGATAGCCGATCTTCAAAATCTTTCCTATTCTTAATTCCCCAAAGCAAAGGTAGTATCAAGGCTATGATTTCAGTTGGTCTTGTAAGCGCCATAAGACCAACGGTTGCCCCTATAGTAACCCCTTGCCATGAAGATGGACGCTTGTAAAATTTGATGGTCTGCCATATCAAGATCGTATACAACGTGAACAACCAATTATGTGTCATTGCGTTGTCTATGGCACTGTAATTTAGATAGTTACTCGCAACAACAATCAAGAGTATTGTAACGCCTGTTACAGCGTCGCTAAAGTATTGTAATAAGTTCCTCCTCAAAAAAATTAAGCCAATAAAAGCAACAAGTAAACTTCCAAAACTAATGCCTACTTGATAGGGAAGCGAAAACCCGTCAGCAGGATAATCCGATGTAGATGCTACAATATGGGAAAGAGTGAAGAAAGGGAGGTATTGCAATGCCATCCCAGCTGAGTATTTCATAACTCTGTTGCCATTCTCCAATTCATAAGCTTGATATGCTCCGCTTGACATCTGGTAATGCTGAACAACACTATCTCGAAAATCAACCTTTGTCAAATCCTTATAAATAAATAAAGCGGGTAAATAAAAATAGTACCCAGACACATCCCAACTAATGGTTGCTTCTGTTTTTGACATCTTCCATTTTGGGTAATAAGCATGCGTGCCAGCAATGATTAAAAAGGAGATAATGAGGGCTAATAAAGACCAATTTTGGTTTTTAGAAGATGTTGTCATTAGATTATAGGTTATACTTAAAAATACAGTAAATCGCCCGGAAGCCATCCTTCCAGTTTATTTTTTTACCCTCTGCATAAGTTCTGCCATAGTAAGAAACCCCAACCTCATAAATCCGTATCCCAGGAATCCGGGATACTTTAGCAGTAACTTCAGGCTCGAAGCCGAAGCGTTGCTCCGTTAAATCAAGGCCTTGAATAATTTCTCTTCGAAAGAGCTTGTAGCATGTCTCCATATCCGTGAGGTTTAGATTTGTCATCGCGTTAGACAAAAAAGTCAATATCTTATTGCCTATAGAGTGCCAGAAAAATAGAACCCGGTGTGGCTTTCCTCCCATAAACCTAGAACCATAAACGACATCTGCCATTTCGGTAATTATGGGCTTAAGTAAAACATTGTAATCTTCTGGATCATATTCCAAATCTGCATCCTGTATAATAATATAGTCTCCACTTGCTTGTTTTATTCCAGTATGCAGAGCAGCACCTTTGCCTTTATTAACATCATGCTTAAGGTATGATAGGTTAAAGCTCGGATAATTTTGTTGATAATCCATTATCCTTGTTTGAGTATCACGTGGATTCAAGTAATAAATGCAACAGCAAGCTGTTGGTCTAAAATTTGAGCCAACATTTCGTTAGGCGATAAAAAGCCAAACCGCTTTCTGGGCCTGTTATTTAAAGTCTGTACGACTTGCTGAATATGTTCTTTTTCAA
>JANSXW010000436.1 GCA_024742755.1 bacterium
ATAATACCGTAGATTTGAGACAACAACATTTTCAAAAAATGTTAGAAAAACCTAAAACAGTCGAGCAGTTTGATATGTCAAAGGACGATGATGAAATGGATGATTTAAGAGACGGAGCAATACAAACACTAAGCGCTACAATGGACGACGCCGAGGAACATCACGAGCAACAAATCAGTCAAATGTCAGAAGATGTTAGACGACATTTTTTAGATGATTTACATGAAAGGGCACGGGTAGCCACAGATTGGAGAAAAACAAAATATGATACACCATCAGAGGTACAATCAATGGCAACTGCTAAATCAAGCGATGATGAATTACCACCGTTAGAACCGCTTATGACAGAAGATGAAGCGGCTAAACGACTACAGGCGGCATTAAAGGGGCGTATTGTAAGAGAAGAAACTTTACAAAAGAAAAGAACCGAGAAGAGAGAGCAAACAATGGACAACGCTGACAGCTCATCCACAGTCCCACAAAGACAAACAAGAACACATAAGGAAACCATTGACTATTCAACTGATATAAACCATTGGAAAGGAAGCACAGTAAAGGAAGAAGACATATTATTTCAATTACATTTAAGAGGAGCAGGACTTACTGCAGAACAGGAACAACAATATTCAAACACAAAGAAAAAGGGGAAAGGTAAAAAGGAAACAGGTAGAACTTATTTAGTTGGACTGGTGGAGAAGCTTATAAACAGCGGAAAATGGACGACAAAAGTACATGATGAATTGTTAAGAAAAAGAACGGAAGATTGGAGAGATACTAAAGGCAAAGGCAAAGCAACAAAGGATTAAATCATTTATATATCAACAATTATATAAAATGATTAACAACCGCAAACACGAGTTAAGGAAACGCCCCACATATGATGAAATGCTTAAACAAGCAATGACAAGCAAACTAAAAACAACAGTTATACTGAAGAAATACAAGAAAGATATGTTTTTTGATTTTGATAAAATGGATTTAATGAATTATAAAAATACAG
>JANSXW010000164.1 GCA_024742755.1 bacterium
ATCTCCTTAAACCGTGAACAATAATATTGCATTTCTAGAATTAAAGTACGGCAACATTTACGGAGGATATCCCAATTTCTACGCCATTAGTGAAATCTGCCTGCTGGTATTTGAACAAGACACCAACCGAATTTTCATAGAAACCTTCATCAACAACGCTAATGTTGACTTTGTAAGCGTCTACTCCAAAGTAGATGAGCTGGGTCATACCGTTGGGCGTGTCAAGGAGGTGGTTAATATGCGCACACACCGTCGTAAACCATTCCGTGAAGATTTCCGGTTAGATGAAAAAGAGCTGGCCGGAGCTTTCAATCAGCTTCGCCCATCCCGGATGCCGATCAAAAACTTTTTGATCAAGAACCTGCGCAAATACCGTTTCCGCGACCTCATCACCTTTGACGGGCGGCGGGACGTATTCCTTTGTGAGCGATCCGGCGGCCGTTTTGACCGTTACAACGTTATTGACCTGCAAAAAGAGCTCAATAAAGAGACAGATTACCTGTTTTCTCTCAATAAGCTCTCCAGGGTTATTAATTTTGAGCACGACCGCAGCTACCTGCGTTCCCACAACCTGGAATATTGGCTGCACCCCATCGCAGACCGTCAGATCGTACCTAAATCTGCCGCTTACGATGCTGCACGCCTGCTGATGATCCACAACGAATACCGGGACCACCATGATGACTTCATGATGAAAGGTGCGTTGCTGCTCAATAAAATCCAGCAAAACAAGCAATCCGAATAGTTACCGCACTGACTGCTACGCTCATTGGCAGAGAGTCAGGGCCTTATGGCATAAATCAGCCCCGCAGTACCCATTGGGTCTATTGCGGGGCTTTCTAGTTTTGGTGCACCTTGGTGGGCAATGTTTTTTTTAAATCCGGTATTCCTGATGCAGCTCGGGAATCTCCACCTGATCGAATCCGTTTTCAGCCAAGAACCCCCGGAAGGCTTCCTGCCGGTCCAATGTCCCATGTACCAGGAACAGCTGACGGAGCTTGGGTTTCTGATTCCGCAAAAAGTCCAGGATTTCGTGCCGGTCGGCGTGGGCAGAGAAAGAGTCCATGACCTCTACATCGGCATTCACCGGCCGCTCCTGACCAAACACCCGCACTTCCTTCGCACCATCGCGCAGCCGCCCGCCAGGGGTGTGGGGCGCACAGTAGCCTACGATGAGAAAGGTATTACGCTGATCCACAACATGATGGTAAAGATGGTGCTTGACCCGGCCCGCATTCATCATACCCGAAGAGCTGATGATGATGCAGGGCGCTTTGGAGTTGTTCAGCTCTTTGGAAACCGAAGCTTTGCGCACGTACTTCAGGCCGTTGAAACCAAAGGGGTCATCGTCTTCCAGCAGGTATTCGTTCAATTCATTATCATAGCACTCCGGGTGGGCGCCAAAAATGGTGGTGGCATTAACGGCAAGGGGGCTGTCTACATAGACCGGGATCCGTGGCAGCTCACCGGCGGACGCCAACTGATCCAGCATGTAAACAATCTCCTGTGTACGCCCAATGCTGAAAGCCGGGATAATCAGCTTGCCCTGTTTCTCCACACAGGTCCGTTCGATGATCCGCTGAAAACGCTTGATTTCATTGGGTGCATTCTCGTGGTCCTTGTTGCCGTAAGTGGACTCGCAAATGAGGTAATCTACCTCCGGCATGGGTATAGGGTCCCGAAGGATGGGACGGTTGGGCCGCCCAATATCCCCGGTAAACCCAATTGAGGTTTTGCGCCCCAGCTGATCGATGCGCAAGGTGACAGAAGCACTGCCCAGTATATGGCCCGCATCCCTGAAGAGGACCTCTACCCCATCGTGTATGGTGAACCAGCGGTTGTAGCCATGCCCCTCGAAGAGATTCCAGGCCTGTTCTGCATCCCTGGGCGTGTACAAAGCCTCCACGAAGCCATCCGTACGCCCTTTTTTGCGAAGCCGCTTATTGTGGTACTCAGCATCAGACTCCTGGATTTTTGCACTGTCCAACAGCATGATCGCGCAAAGGCTTCGGGTAGCATGCGTGCAATAAATATTCCCCCGGAAGCCGTCTTTCACGAGCTTGGGAATCCGCCCGCTGTGATCAATGTGCGCATGAGAAAGGATCAGACAATCAATCTTCGCAGGGTCAAAAGGCCACTGTGCATTGAAATCTTTCATGTCATCATCACTCCCCTGATACAGGCCACAGTCCAGCAAAATCGTATAGCCGTCGTCTAGTGTAATGAGGTGAGCACTGCCCGTCACTTCCTGAGCTGCTCCGCAGAATTTTATCTTCATGGCTTGGATTGAATTCGGATTTTGAATTTGTCTGCCATTAAGATAGTAAAATCCATGGATGCTCAGAATCTTAATCCGCTTCAATAGTCAGCCCACCGTAATCCAGTGAAGCCTCCACCCGGCCGGCATTGCTCTGCCGCTGCCCAAAGTAGCCGGATACCGTATGCCGTTCGCTGGTCTCGATTTCTTCAATCAGGTGCAGGGTATAGGGATAGCGGATGCCGGCATGCCGGGCCGTTGCCCGGAGCTGGCAATTGACCGAGGGCTCAAGGACTAACCTGAAATCTGTGAAGCGGCCTTCAAGCCTGACCGTCCGGAACTGATCGGGCAGGCCTGTAACCCGGACTCTGCTGCTGTCGGCTTCGATCGTTGCGGTATGGCGGGGCCGATTCACGTAAAGGCGGGAAAGCGAGGTACTCACCTCCACCTCCCGGACCCGGTCGAGCGAAATTTCATCGTACCGCCCCTGATTGGTAAAAACACCGCCCCCGTCAACATAGTAGGTGTCGTAACGTGTCTCACTTTCCAACCGCCCGATATTTCGGAACTTCAGGGTTGCCGAGCGGCTCCGGACTTTCACCCAGTCCCCGGAAGTCAGGCTACCCTCAACATTAACTAAGTCAGCATTCAGTCGGGTGATTTGTTCGAGGTTGAGGGCGCCATCTTTCTGGGTGAGCGTCATTTCGCCTTTGAGGTTGGCACCGAATACGTCTCCGCTGAGCACCTCTGCGGACACATTGCCGGTAATATTTTTCACGGTAACGTTCCCATGCTTATTCAGCAGGGAAATTGCTGCCGGTTGCGGCAAAAACACCCGGACAGACACGGAGTAATCAGCCGTTTGCAAACCCGGAAAAGGCCACCAGGTCTGCTCGACCGGTGCAATATTGGTTTGAATATTCACCAACCGCTGCTGTATGTTCATTTCCGTCTCGATGCGGTCAAACACCCGGGCAGCTGCGGCTTCATGTTCCGCCTCTACTTCCGTAAGGGCCTCCACCCGAATGCGGTTGTGCGCCCACCCTTCCACACTGACCGGGCCATATTTATTGGAAATATTGACCAATACCGTTGGATAGACCTGATATTCTTTCTTGATCAGCCTGGAAAAGGTCTCGCAATCACAGGAGGACTGTCCGTGCAGGGGCACTGAGCACAGCGTGGCAAACAGCACAAAAGCGAGGGTACAGAAAATGCCACCGCGCTGTGCTCTTTGCGGAAGCTTAGACTGTGTTGGGAATTCGCTTTTGGAGCGAATGTAGTCAAATTTCATTCTGAACAAGGCGCGATGAGGGAGCCTCCCGATAGCTATCGGGAGAGCTAAGCGACTGAAGAGCAACGAAGTACAGGATGAAATTTGGCAAATGCAGCCCAAAGGGTGAAAGCCCAACACAGTCTTAAAGAATCCGGTCATCCGTATTGGCTTTCTTTGGTGGAGTGGATTCAAAATCAGGGTCTGCCATCTGAATGCGGTTCAATACCCGCTCCAGGATGTACACCTTGGCCCGGTAATTCTCCAGCAGGTCCTTTACGATATCCTCTGCCTTGCCGGGAGGAGCTGCCTGAAGCTCTTTACGCAATTCAGCAATCGTGGCATCCAGGTGTTTCAAATCCTGTTGCACAGCGCCAGCTTGTTCGTAGCTGACCAGCTGTTGATACTTTTGCTGTATCTCTTCCTGATAGGCAGCTTCCTGCGCGGCATACTGCGCTCCAATATCATCAATGCTTACAATCGAATGGGGCGTTGGCGGATTGAGGTAACCGCCTAAGGCCACGCCGCAAAAGAGCAGCCCGATTACAGCAGCAGCGATGCCCGCCACCCGCCAAAGCAGGAGGCGGCTGTGCTTTCGGCGGTCGAGGTCCTGCCGGATACCACCCCAGACCTTTAGTTCGGGCACATCGCTATCGAAAGCGTCCCGGTTATCGTGAATGAATTGTTCAAATTGCTCGCGGTGCATAGTCTACTTGTCTTAAAACGGGCTTTGCCCGCTTTACCCTGTGATGAAAAATGTGGCACTCCGAGCTAGCTCATTTCGCTAATAATACTTCGGAGTTTCTTTTTGGCACGGCTGTACTGCGACTTGGAAGTAGCCTCGGAAATATCGAGGATTTCAGCAATTTCCTTGTGGTCGTACCCTTCCATTGCATAGAGGGTGAAAACCACGCGGTACCCATCGGGCAACTGCTGCACCCCACGTTTTACCAGCTCAACGCTGAGGTTGGGGTCATCGGCAGCGGTGCTTTCCCGGCCGGGCTCGTCTGCCACAAACCGGTCTTCCAGTTCCTCCAGCTTTAAACGGTTGCGCTTAAGATGGTTGATGCAGTTATTCACGACAATCCGCTTGATCCAGGCGCCAACCGAAGATTGGTACTTGAACGTATGCAGCTTGGTGAATACATCAACGAAGGAGTTCTGCAACAAATCTTCAGCATCATGCTCGTGCCGGAGCATACGCAGGCACACATTGTACATGGCGCGGGAATAAAGCCGGTAAAGCTCAAATTGGGCACGGCGGTTGCCGCGTTTGCACTTCTCGACAATATCCTGATGTGTACTTGCGTAATCCAATTTCAGGTGTTTGTAATCAACAGCGGGTGACTTTATTGCATGCATGACTTTCAGTTGATCGTCTGTGCTTCCAAAGACCTTACAGCCGTATAAAGGTTGCACGAAAATCCGGAATTCGGAAATTCTCCCCGATGTACCTTATCTTGGCGGCGAAACGAAGATACATGGCGAAGAAGAAAAAGTACTATACGGTTTGGGAGGGCATGACACCCGGCGTTTACGATTCCTGGGCAGCTTGTCAGGCACAGATCAAAGGGTTCCCGAATGCGCGGTACAAGTCCTTTAAAAGCCGGGAGGAGGCAGAAGCGGCCTTCAGAGGTAATTTTGCGGACCATATTTCCAGCGGCAGCCCTTCCACCCGCAAAGCCAAGCCCATGGTCACGGAGGAAGCCCGGAAGGAGATTGTCTGGGACAGTGTCAGTGTGGACGCAGCTTGTAGCGGCAATCCCGGCGTGATGGAATATCAGGGCGTTGACACCAAGACGGAGGCCCAGCTTTTCCATAAAAAGTTCAGCCTGGGCACTAATAACATAGGCGAATTCCTGGCCATTGTGCATGCCCTGGCCTTATTTCAGCAACAAGGCAAAGACACGCCCATCTACACCGATTCCAGAACGGCGATGGGCTGGGTCAAGCGCAAAAAAGCCAACACCAAGCTCGTCAAAAATGCCAAAACCAAGCTGCTGCATGAGCTCATCGCCCGCGCAGAAGTCTGGCTGCGCAACAATACCTACAACAACCCCATCATGAAGTGGGATACGGAGCGCTGGGGTGAGATCCCTGCCGACTTTGGGCGGAAGTAAGCAGTATTAACAACCATTGAGCCGCAATGAGCAGTCATTCCATGAATTACTGGTGGGCCGTCTTCGCATTGGGTTTGCTGCTCCCGGGCTGTCAAACAACGCCGGAGGTGGAAAGTACCATCGAGCCCTCCCCTGGCAAAGTCGTGCAATTGCTGGATAGCATTCAGTCAGCGCTACAGCTCCAAACAGACAGCAAAGAAGGCTTCTTCGAAAAAATCAGCACCCTGGATATGCGGCTGCAAATGGGTATCCCCCCGGATAGTACGATTGCAGCGCCTGTGCTCCGCCAACACTATCCATCCTTTCTGGCCGGGCAGGCGATGCCCTTCAATGCTAAAGACCGGGCACTGCTAAGAGCCACCTTCGAACAAGCTTATGCCTTCTGCGATTCGCTCAACCCCGGTTTATTGCCCGATACTGTGCTCGTGGGCAAGATGCAAACCGACAGCTTCGGCCCCTCCGTTTTCTTTACCCGGGAACGCGCCATTTTCATTCCCAGAAATGAGCTGTACGAAGGCAACCGGGCGCTGCTCCCGGTCATGCTGCACGAGTTGTTCCACATTATATCCCGCTACAATCCGGCTTTGCGCACCGAGTTGTACGCTTTGATCGGTTACCAAAGGCTGCCTGCCCCCCTGCACTTCCCCAAACCCTTACTGGAGCAGCGCCTGCTGAATCCGGATGGCATCAGCCACAACTATGCCATTGAGCTGGCTGACGCTACCGGTCAGACCAAACACTACATTTCCGTCATCACGGCAGATACAAATGATACCTATCCGGAAAAACGTTATTTTGACTATATCGACTTTCGCCTGTATCCGCTGCTGCCCACTGACACCGGGTACACCGTACAGCCACAGGGTGTGCAACCGGGAGCCGCGCCGGGCTTTTTCGAACAAATAGGGGATAATACGGGCTACATCATCCACCCTGATGAAATTTTGGCGGATAACTTCGTACTCCTGGTCTTACGCCACGCCAATATCAAAGACTATGGCAACCGTCCGCGCTCGAAGCGAGGAGAAGCCCTGCTCCAGCAAATGGAGCGCATCCTGAAGGATTAAGAGATGCTATGTTAGCATCTCTAAGCAACATGTTTGTAGCCCAAACGTTTCTTAAATTATGGCACGAACCTTCCTCACCGCCCACTGGCGCAACCTGATTATGGCCAACTACCTGGTCGATCCCGATTTGCTGCAACCCTACGTCCCGCCCGGCACGGAGCTGGACACCTGGAATGGGCGCTGCTACGCCAGTTTGGTCGGCTTTTTATTCGACCGGACTCGTGTGCTGGGGCTGGCCATCCCTTTGCATCAGCGGTTCGAGGAGGTCAATTTGCGGTTTTATGTCCGTTATAATGATGCGGGCGAGTGGAAGCGGGGCGTGGTCTTCGTCAGTGAGATTGTTCCCAAGCGTGCCATCACCTGGGTAGCCAATGGCTTGTACGGGGAGCGTTACGCTGCTATGCCCATGCGGCACCTTTGGGAAGAAGGCCCGGAGCAGCAGCGCTACCGCTACGAGTGGCGGCATGCCGGTCATTGGAACCATCTGGAAGTCACGACGCAGGGAGCACCTCAACCTCTGTTGGAAGGTAGCGAGGAGCAATTCATCGCAGAGCATTACTGGGGCTATGCCCGGCGGGGCACAAAGGGGACGACCGAATACGAAGTGGTGCACCCTTCCTGGGAACTCCGCCCGGTAGTTGGTTATCAAATTGATTGCGATGCTGCCGCGCTTTACGGTGAGGCTTTTGCGGACCCGCTCTCAGAAAGCCCCTCTTCGGTATTTTTGGCAATCGGCTCAGAAGTCGCCGTAAAAGCCGGGCAGCGTCTGATTCTGGACAAAAACGCTTAATTTCGGGTCCAAAAATACGGCAGCCCTGCTGCCAACGTTAACAAGAAAAACAACGGATGAAAGCTACACTTACCATTCTCGCCCTGCTTGCCCTGCCCTTCCTGTCTGCTGCTCAGGACAAGGCTGACCTTGCCCAATGCATTCGGGCCACGCTCGAATATCCGGAAATAGCGGAGGTCCTTGAGGCAGAGTGGGCCAATCAGGAGAAGGTCTACCTGCGCCACAGCGCCATTACGATGACCAATCCGCCCCACTTTACCCGCTTGTTCAAGCAACTGCAGCATTCCGATCTGGAAGGCATGGACTTTGAGGTCCATCTGGTACAGCCCGGAGAAGAAGGCTTTATGCCCAGTGAAGCCAGAGACAGCGGCATTATTGATATCAGCGGGGCTTTCCGGGGCGACCGCATGAGCATTACGCTTTTTGCCTGGTTCCCAAATAATCCCCGGCAGAAGCTGAGCGAGGCCTATGTGCTGGAGCGCTATGAAGACGGTTGGAAAGTTGTTGATTAAAAAGCTATCCTACAGACAAGGGGTATTGCTTTTGGCAAGCCTGATCTTTCTCCTTTGGTATGCTTTTTGCCTGCCCCGGCCTCTGTTTGATGCCCCGCTAAGCGTGGTTTTAGAAGACCGGGACGGGCAGTTGCTGAGCGCCCGTATTGCGGCAGACGAACAGTGGCGGTTCCCTTCTCCGGATACCATCCCCGGGCGCTTTGAAATTGCCCTGCTCACTTTTGAGGACCAGCGGTTCTACAGCCATCCCGGCATTGACCCGATAGGGCTGGGGCGCGCTATTGTACAAAACCTGCGCGCCGGCCGAATCGTCAGTGGCGGCTCTACGCTCAGTATGCAGGTCATCCGGATGGCGCAGGGCAACCCGCCCCGGACGTTTTTGAGAAAACTCCAGGAGATGCTCCTTGCTACCCGCCTGGAGCTCCGGTTTTCCAAGTCCGAAATACTCCGGCACTACGCTACGCACGCCCCCTTTGGCGGAAATGTGGTAGGGCTTGAAGCAGCTTCCTGGCGCTACTTTGGCAAACCCCCAACCTTGTTGTCCTGGGCCGAGGCGGCTATGCTTGCCGTACTCCCCAATCAGCCTGGCCTCATCCACCCCAGCCGTAACCGGGAAGCCCTATTTCAAAAACGCAACCGCCTGCTCAACCGGCTGGGAGCGGCTGGCCATCTCGACACGCTTACCCTGGAACTGGCCCTGGACGAACCCTTGCCGGAAGCCCCACTGCCCCTGCCTCAACACGCCCCACACCTTCTGGGCAGCGCGATGAACAACGGGCAGTCCGGCCGGCTGCAAACGACCCTTGATGCTCAGCTGCAACAACAAGCCACCCAACTGCTGCAGGCCCATCAGGCACAGCTGGAAGGCAATCAGATTCACAACCTCGCTGCGCTGATTCTGGATGTGAAGACCGGTGATGTACTTGCTTACGTGGGCAACGTCCTCGGTGCCGGAGCAGTGCACGACGAATGGGTAGACATCATCCCTGCACCGAGAAGCACGGGCAGTATCCTAAAGCCCTTTTTGTACGCTTTTGCTTTGCAGGAAGGGCTCATTACGCCGCAACGGCTGCTTTCCGATATTCCCATGCGGCTCAGTGGGTATCAGCCCGAAAATTACCACGAAGATTTTGATGGCGTGGTCACCGCTGAGCGGGCCCTTGCCCGTTCACTCAATGTGCCGATGGTGGAATTGCTTTCTTCTTATGGATTAGAGAAGTTTCACTATCGCCTGGAACAGATCGGTATGACCACGCTCGTACATCCGCCGGGGCACTATGGGCTGCCGCTTGTGCTGGGCGGTGCGGAAGGCTCCCTTTGGGAGATCACAGGCATCTATGCCAGCATGGCCCGGATGCTCAACCATACCTACGACTACAATGGGCAGTACAGCCCGGCTGACTTTCGGCCTGCCCGTTACCTGCCGGCAGTGGAGCCAGAGGTGTCGCTACAGGATGCCCCTCAACCCATGAGTGCAGGTGCTGCCTGGCTCACCTTTCAGGCGATGCAGCAGGTGGAGCGCCCGGCCAGTGAGGGCGGATGGAAAGTTTTTGAATCCAGCCGGCGGATTGCCTGGAAAACCGGCACCAGTTTTGGATTTCGGGATGCCTGGGCTATTGGGGTAACGCCCGGGTTCGCGGTAGGCGTATGGGCTGGGAATGCCGATGGTGAAGGGCGCCCGGGCCTGGTAGGCGTAAAAGCCGCTGCACCGGTCCTGTTCGACCTTTTTAAGCTGCTGCCCGCGTCCGGGGATTGGTTCCCAATGCCTTATGACAATCTCAAACCAACAGTCATTTGCCGGGAAAGCGGTTACCAGGCCGGGCCGGTTTGCCCAAGGGATACGGTACAAGTGCCCCGGACGGCAACCGGGCTTCAGCCCTGCCCTTTCCATGAAGTCATACATTTAGACCAGAGTGGGCAATTTAGGGTAAATGCAGATTGCTATCCGCCGGAACAAATGCAGTTTGCTCCCTGGTTCGTCCTGCCCCCGACCGCAGCACATTACTATGCGCGCCGCAACCCTGCGCATAAGCCCCTCCCGCCTTATCTTGCGGGCTGTGGCGAGGTGGGAGACACGCCCATGGAACTGGTCTACCCGAAATATCCGACCCGCATCCTGGTCCCCCGCGACCTTGATGGCAGCCGGTCCCGGACGGTATTCACCGTAGCGCACAGGCGGGCGGAGACGGAGATCTACTGGCATCTGAATGAGGCCTTCATTGGGCGCACGACTCAGTTTCACAGCATGGAACTTGACCCGCCTCCCGGAAGGCACCTGCTGACCCTCGTTGATGAGGAGGGGCACCGGCTGGAGCAGCCCTTTGAGATTATTGCGAAGCCGGAGTAGTTACCTCAATAGCTCATCAATTCCTTCTTCACCGATCAGAGTTCCAATTGCGACGCCCATCCCCCCCAGGCGCACTGCCGCTACCACGCGGTCAGAAATGTGCCGGATGACCGGGCGCTTGCGGCGGCCAACGCCCAGTATCCCGCTCCACCAATGCGCCACACTAACGTCCTGCCCGGGAAGGATAACCTCCCGCAGCAAGCGGACCAGGGCAGACCGGATGAGCGGCGTAGTGCCAAATTCGGAGGTCGCCTCGGCTTCGGTATCAAGATTGCGGCCGCCACCGAGTAGTATGCGGTTGTCAATATTGCGGAAGTAAAAATAGCCCCGGTCGTAGTGAAAGGCACCGCGGATTTTCAGCGCTTGAATAGGTTCTGTAATCAGCACCTGATTGCGGGCTGGCCGGACTTTCAAATCAGGCAATAACTGCCGGGCGAAGCCATTCGTGCAGACCAGGACCTGACGGGCGCTGACGGACCAGCCCAGGGTCGTTTCCACTTCTACTTTTGTGCCTGTATCGTGCACCGCTTCCACGCCCAAACCGGTGTAGATGGCGATGTCAGCCGCCCGGGCTTTGTCCAGCAATGCCCTGACCATTTCGCCTGTATGCAACTGCCCTTCAGCCTGGTTTTTGATCAGGTAGCGCACGCCCTTCAGTCCAAAAGCGGCAGCGGCTTCGTGTGTCCGCTGATAGGTTTCTGCCAGCCCCGTAATGGGTTTAAGCCTGCGGTTAAAACCGGTGATTTGGTCCGCGCAGGTCTCATAGCGTTCCGCTTCTTCGGCACGGAAGAGCTCAAATCCGCCCAGTGGCTCGTACCGGATAGCCGCGTCACCGAGGAGCCCCCGGAGTCGTTGCAGGCCTTTCCAGCGGCGCTCCACCAGTGCCCAGACTTCCTCTTCCGGGCTCTCGGTCATATCATCCAGCAGCTCGGAGACGCTCCCAAAGCAGGCGAAGCCCGCATTACGGGTGCTTGCCCCCACCGGCAGCGGGCCGCGTTCCAGGATTAGAATTTTAGCTTTTGGAGCTTTTTGACGGGCGCGCAGCGCAGCGCTCAGCCCCACGATACCGGCACCAATGATGATGACATCAATATCTGAGAAGAAGGAGGCATGCTCCCAATAGCTGAGCTGGTAACGCAGTGAGGTAGATTGTGGCAATGTATTGAGTGTTTTAGCGGACAGCTAATATACGATCTGCTGATGAGAGTCTTTCAAATGATCCTTATCTTCGCCCCAAACAACCGAAACAGACTATGATTCAAAGAATTCAATCTATCTTCTTGTTTTTGGCCGGAGGGGCTTCGCTGGGGCTGTTTGGGCTACCTTTTGCCACAACACCACAGGCGATTGAAAGCTCAATGATTTTTGGAGATGCGTTGTACAATGTAAATGATCAGGTAGGGCTTTCTGTGCTCTTTGGCCTGGCCGGGGCATTAGCGCTCATTGCGATCTTTCTTTTCCGCAACCGGGGTCTGCAGTCCAAGGTGAGCCTTTCTGCGCTCATCCTGAATATCGGAGGGTTGGTATTTGCCCTTTACTACCTCACCAAAAACCTGACGGAAGCGGGCAAGGCAGCGATTGAGTTTGCCTTTGGGGCTACCTTCCCGATCATTGCGGTATTTTTCTGCTTCCTGGCCTATCGGTTTATCAGAAAGGATGACAAACTTGTTAAGTCAATGGACCGCTTGCGATAGCCATTGATCGCGTTTTAACCTAAAGCGCCTTTTACCAGATGACTATCCAGTAAAAGGCGCTTTTTTATAAAGGAATGAACAGCGTAAAATCTATTCTTTCGCGTTCGGATCTTTCTTAGCGGAATAGTTCACTTTCAGCTGACCCGACTTACGAAGCTGAGTCTTCACATCTGTAACGATGCCCATAGTCACCTCGCCATCTACCCGGAGGGAAGAAGTGATCTGACCGTGGCGTGCTTCCGGCACCTTGATCTTGTGCTTTTCCAGAAACAACGGAATGTCAGAAATGGTAGCGAACTTATCGCCGAGTTGAAGCCGTGGCTTTGTACCATAAGTGCTTTGGTATTTCTGCGTTGGCCGACCGATATACAGGTAGTTAACCAGCGATTTTTCTTCCAGCTTTGTCAGTTCCGATGCGTAAGGTGTAGACACCTTTACCATCAGCTCTGCATCCCTCAGTACGGTTACCACCATAAAGAAGAACAGCAGCATGAAGATGATATCCGGAAGCGAAGCCGTGGAAACTTCTGGTTTAGATTTTCCTCTCTTTTTAGCAAACTTAGCCATAGTTAATCAATTTTAACTGCCCGAAGGCAAGGGGTGAAAGAAATAGGGCGGTAGTTTTTCGACTGAGGGGACAAGCGTTGACCACCTATCCCCGTACCGTCTACTCCTCACCGAAGGCTGTTGGTTCAGCTTCCGAGAGTACGAATGGTATTTCTTCCCGTATCGCTTTCTTGTAAGCAAAAGGCATATCCTCGCTGTAAGGAATACCATATTTGCGCTGACTGAGTTCATCCCAAAGCTCTGAATAAGCCGCTTTCAACTCGTTGTAAACGGTGAGGTAGGCATCGTAGGATGTACCCCGGTCGTTTTTGAGTGAAATGATCGCCTTGGTAGGCTTCTCAGCCATCGTCTCATCCTGATAAGGATTGCTGATGAAAACTTTTGCTCGTTCACGCAGTTCTTCAACGCGTGTCGGTTCACCACGAACCAAAAGCTGATCCTGCGCATTCACCAGAACTGAGAAAACGTTCCGCTTTTTCAGCTTGGTAATATCAGGCTCCTCTTCTGACCAGGGCGGTAGTTTCACCGTAATACCCTTGTCCTCAACGATAGTCGTTGTGACGAGGAAGAAGATCAGGAGCAGGAAGGCAATATCGGCCATAGAGCCTGCATTGATCTCATTGCTCATCCGATCTCTGGTGCTCGTTTTTGCCATAATGCCTTATTTATTTGAACAGGTTAGTAATCTCAGATACCACAAAGGCTGCTGCTGCCACCACTACCAATACGATAGTTGTGGAGATGCCACCACTGATGAATTTGAGGTTCCCTTCGGTGAACTCAGCACCACCTTGCTCGAACTTGTCGATGGCACCCTGAATATATGGACTTATGTCTGTGTCCGTCATGGAATAGGAGACGAAGAAGACAACCAGCAGCGCCACGAAGCCCAAAATCCCTTTCATAGAGCTTTTGAAGCTGGTAACGACCTGGGCCAGACCGAAGATGACCATAGCGAAGGCTGCAATAATAGCCAGAGCCATGGCACCGTACAGGCCAAAGTCGAAGATGGTGGTTTCCATCTGCTTCTCTTCCGCCATCGCTGTAAATTCACCCATATTGGAGACTACAGAGATCAGGAAGATCACGGTTATCAGAACTCCTAAACCGAAGGCCAGTGTCTGACCATTTTTGGTTAGAAATTTATACATAATAGTTGGTTTCTCTTACTGCTTGAAAATGTTGTTTGACGCCATGATGTCTACC
>JANSXW010000238.1 GCA_024742755.1 bacterium
CGGCTACGAGCAAAACGCCGATGTGATCGAAGCCAACACCGGATGGCGCCCGCCGATATGCCGGGACGTTACCAAGATCGACCACGGCGACCGGCTGCTAATGATGCGTCTGAAATACCGCCCGGAGCAAAGGGCCAAAGGGTTCCAAGTGGATGCCCACGACTTTGAATATTTTGAAGCCTACTATGTAGAGCAAACGCCCGTCCCTTCCTGGCAGGACCTCATGGGCATGAACATTCATGAAGCAACAGGGCTGGCATACCCGGGGGCAATCTACCGGCTGAGAGGCGAAAAAGTCGATACAAAGGAGGAAGCAGTAGAGATTGCAGTACAATACATCTTAACTTGCATACACGGGCTGGAGCAGTTGAGGGACAAGTACGACAAAATGCTGGATGATATTTACAGCCGAAAAATGGAAGAGCATGGTAACGGTTAAAGCGAAGTTAGGGTACTACAAAAAAAAGGACGGGACCAGTCCGATTGTGATCTATGTGTACAGCTACACCGAGCGGAAAAAGCACTACATCAATACAGGGCTATCTGTATCAAAAGATCAATGGAGTGAACGGCTGGGGCAGGTCAAAAAAAGTCATCCGCTATCGAAAAAGATGAACCGGACTATTAACCGGCACATCATCCAAACTCAGGCAAAGATGATGGACGGGTGTAGTGTTTCAGACCTGAGGGAGGGTAGAGTAGACAAAACAGACCTGGTAGCCTATCTGGAGAAATACATGAGCAACAACGAAGTGCTGAAACCCGGTACGCTGAAAAAGTACCGGACAACACTTCGGCGGCTCAAAGACTTTCTTTCCTCCAGGAGCCGGGAAAGGCTTCCTTTTTCAGAAATCACACCTACCTGGGCTCATGAGTTTCTTGACTTCTTATCTGGAGAGGGAGTAGGTCCACATGGGAAGCGCAATATGTTCAACGTCATCAAGAAAGTTATGGGAGTAGCTTACAAGGATGGAACACATCAAAACCAGGATTACGAGCGGATCCGGATCGACCGGCCGAAGTCTCCGAAGAAGATCTACCTTACTGAAGAGGAGATGGAGGCGATTTATAAGCTAGACCTTTCATCTAACCCATCCCTGGAGCGATATCGGGATTGCTTCTACGTTCAGTTTCAATTATTCATGCGCCACTGCGACGTTGCACGAATCGAGCGAAGCATGATGATCCAGCTGAAGGGCAAAAAGTATATCCGGTTCGAATCGCAGAAAACTGATGTAACAGCGGTCGTACCGCTTTCTGATCGAGCGTATCGACTGCTGGAGAAGCACAATTGGAATGTTCAAACCTGCAATCAAATCCTTAACAAGGAGATCAAACGTATCGCGGCTATGGCTGGCGTAAATGATATTGTCCGGGAAGGGAATAAGTCGGGTACGAAAAGCAGTTTTGTATGTACGCACACTGCCCGCCGAAGTGCAGCGACGATTGCCCATTTGGGCGGGATGCGTTTGAAAACGATTGCTGACCTGGGAGGCTGGAAAAAGCTCTCAACTTTGGAGGTATATCTCCGAGCGAGTGTGATGACAACAGCCGAGAACGTTTCAGACCACTCGTTTTTCAAGCGTTAACGGTTTTCGAGCCGGTGTTCACAGCTGTGTACATGTAAACAAGGCTGTGAACACGTAAGCAGATTTGTTAACTTGCTGTAAACCAGCGTAAACAGTAAACATGGACTTTGATGCAGATTTCCTGTCAGAATACTATAAAGCGGTCGATATTCTTACCAGAGAGCGCCTTGATCGGCTAAAAAAGCGGCAAAAAGTAGATTCAACCAGCAATAGGGCAGGGGAGCGGCTGGTCTCGTACAAAGTCGTATGTCATTATTGCCAGGAGGAGTTCTCGGCAAAGTCAAATGCGGCAAAGACATGTTCTGATCGTTGTAAGAAGCGCTTAAGTCTGGAAAGAAAGGAGGCAAAGAGGTGGTTCGAAGGAAATAAAGAGCCAATACAAGAGTTCAACGAAACCGTGAATAAGCTGTGACTATTTCTGCATGAAAATCCTTTAAGGAAATCAGCAAACATCTGTGAATCAACCGTGAATATTAGCCTTCTGCCCTGGTAGAGGGCTAATTTTGTAATTGAACATTATTTGATAGCATGGGAAAAAAGCAAAGCCTGGGAACCAGGTTACCGGTGGAGACGAAAGCAGAGTTCGTAGAGAAATCCGCAAAGATGGGCATGAATCCTTCTGAGGGGCTTCGATATGTAATTGATCTTTTCCTGACTGGAGAAGAAGTCACCTCCGCTATAAGCCAAGACTTCCCAGATACGTACGAAGAACCGTACGAACCGGACGAAACAATATCAACGATGGAAACAGAGACACCGGAAGAAAAACCAGCGGTCACCGAAGAAGAGTTGCTGGAAACAGGCTACGACGAGCTTGATGCGCTGTTCGAAGATAATCCGCTACGCTCAGCTCAGGCAGAATGCGAAATCCGAAATGCCTATGCAGAAGCAGTAAATTCAGGAGAAAGCCCTTTGGAGGTTGTGTTTCTTGAACTATTGAATCAACGGCTGCGGAAGTTGTCCAGGGCACGGGAAGGGTACAGTTGTCCACGCACCGATATTGAGTTGCCAGGCCGGATAGTGGAACACGTTGAAAAACTGTACACGGATGCCTTCAATGAGAGCAACACCGGTGAAGCGGATGAAGTCTTGGAAATCATGTCTAATCTTGCTGAGAGCAAGGCAGCCCAGCTGTACAATGCGACCAGAAAGATCGAGATCAGTTTTTCACGCAATGACTGGCGGCTCATTGATCGTATGATCGCGCGAGAGAACCGGACACGGTCAAAAGAGGCAAAACTTAAAGGTCTCCGTGAACTGCTGTATGAATTTCTGGCCATGAAGGTGAAGGAGAGAAGCAGTACAAGTTTCTTCGCCTCATCTGATCCGGAGATGATTGAGTTCTCGGAGGCACTTCAAAGTATTTCAATCACGGGAGAAAATCGGAGCTATGAATAATGAAGCAGTTGTATCGACTTTCATGCTGGGTGCCATCTTTGGTATCCTGGTAGTCGCTGGAATCCATTGGTGGAATGGCGAGTTCGATAAAAAAGAAGAAGTGAAAGACCCCGAAATCTCAGACCTCAGTCAACGCACTGAGGACTGGTTAGACTGGGCGAAAAACGTTGACCGAATCGACTTAGCATCATGAAGGATCAGTTATACATTTTAATTGCGATCGGTCTTGCGCTGTATGGGCTATCGAGCATCGCACAAGGCCGCAAGCGTCAGGAAGAAATCATTGCTCGCCTCAGGTACGAAAGGGCCAAACGAGAAGAAGAGGAGCTTCAAGACACTCCGTTCGTTCCAGGCTCTTGGTATGTCTACATTTTTTGGCACCATGCGGGTGACCTGGCGAAAGCCAAGCAGATCGAAAGCGCACTGGAGCAGTATACGTCACAGCCAGATCGGATTTTCAAAATCCCATTTGCACAACTCCTCCAGGGGCAAGTGCAGAACAGCCAGGGGCGCTACCTGCCTACGAGCGAAATCGAGCGGCTTTTTCCGGGTGTCCGCCAGGCAAGCGAATATCCGGTGACTTACCTCTCAAAATTGAGCTTGGACGGTCGGCAGATGAACGTTGCGAGCATAGAAGGAACGATTGATGCAGATGGCTTCATGCAGCTATTCGAACAGATAGATCAGCTGGTCGCTGAAGGCTACTAATCTATCGGTAGATTTTGATGATTTGATAAGGTCGGCGGGGAACCGCCGGCTATTTTTCCAACTAAGGCAATACAATGGGATTCTTACGAAGAGTATGCTTCGGGGGTGAATGGTGCCGAAGAAACGAATGCAAGGACCGCTGCGACAGTTGGTTCGGCACGATGCCGGATGTACGGGATGCCTGCCGTGCAGCTTGTGCTGGGAATATCTCCTTTTCGAAGGAAGAGTTTCTATGCTCAGGTAATTATGTAGATCAGGAGTACGTCATTGGCCGCTACAAGTATGACCCTTGCCTGGACGATGACACAACTCTGGAGGGCTTCCTTGACCCGCTCAATGACCGTGAGCGCGAAGAGGAGAAGAGAAACGATCTCATACCTTTG
The DNA here is from genome assembly GCA_024742755.1 of bacterium. Taxonomy (GTDB): domain Bacteria; phylum Bacteroidota; class Bacteroidia; order Chitinophagales; family Saprospiraceae; genus Phaeodactylibacter. Next base: position 4,079 of record JANSXW010000238.1, read on the forward strand.
GTCGGTGGCTTAGCGATGATACTCCTGGCTGGCTTAATTATCATTTCAACCGCACGGTAATGGAAGAATTTTTATCTGGAGGCGGAGGAATGGGCGGTGGGGGAGCAAGTGACCCGGTTACTGCAATTGCCAACCTCGGGACAGAACTGTACCGTTTCTATCAAAGCCTTGTGGATGCTGTGACGTTCAAAGAGAAGCGGCGATGGGAATTAATCCCTGATTACACCGATCCGGCAGACTACCGGCCGGAGCCGGATTATACAATTCCTATCGTGGTAGGCGGGATGGTATTCGTATTTGCGATAATGGCCCTCGCGCTAAAAAAATAACGTGGATTATGGACGGATTCAATGTAGACTTATCTGGAGCGATTGATCTCCAGAACCAAGATTACACCAGCCCAGCCGGTAACCAGCAAGGCGGGCGCTTCTTGAATTGGCTCGGAGGCAATTATTTAGGGCTATCAGAAGCCGCTAGGAATGTTTCCTGCATCTTTAATCCAGAGGCTTGCCGTCCCGTTATGCAGCCTCCCCAACAGCCACAGGCGACAAATAGCCCAGGCTTAATGATCTGGATTGTCGTTGCGGCAGTAGCGGTTGTAATATTGGTCGTGGCACTTCGAAAATAACAGGTATGCTGGCATGCGTATCATGCTTTGGCTTTTGTCCAGGTAAAGATACTTTTTGCTGTTCTCAGCTCTGAGGGTTTCATCATTAGCCTGCCGGAAACGGTGGGCTTTTTTACTTACAATTATCGTACAAAAAGCATAACTCATTATCAACTAATTCTATAAGATTTAATTAACTGTTGAATATCAGGTGGATATATGCTGTTTTCTATTTCCAGCGGGTTCACAATAAAAGCCTTCAGTATAGTGCTGAGGGCTTTTTTTATGCTCCAAACCTACGGGTGAAATACATACTTCCCCGCTGAGGCGAGAAGCCTGTCCCGGTGCAACCGGGAAGCCCCAGCGGGTTCACAATAAAAGCCTTCAGTATAGTGCTGAGGGCTTTTTTTATGCTCCAAACCGTTGAGTGTAATACTGGATTAGGTGGACCACGGAATACACAGAATACACGGAAAGCACCTGTGCACACCGCTTTTCTAACCACGGAATACACGGAATACACGGAAAGCACCTGTGCACACCGCTTTTCTAACCACGGAATACACAGAATGCACGGAAAGCACCTGTGCACACCGCTTTTCTAACCACGGAATACACAGAATACACGGAAAGCACCTGTGCACACCGCTTTTCTAACCACGGAATACACGGAAAAAGTTAGGTTTTGGGCTTGGTCTGATATCAGCGATGGGGACATTGACTACGAAAAGTTTCAATCCTAATTATGCTGTATAGTGCGCTCGAAGTCTTTGTTTCTTGCACATCAACATCGCCTTCTTTTGCGTTTCAATCCTAATTATGCTGGATAGTGCGCTCGAAGCCGCGTGAAGCCGAAGTAGCTCATGAGGTAATCTGCGTTTCAATCCTAATTATGCTGGATAGTGCGCTCGAAGTCGTAGAGCAGCTGGTCGCTTATGACCAGAAGCACTAGTTTCAATCCTAATTATGCTGGATAGTGCGCTCGAAGGGAAAACATCACATTCGGAGCGGAACAGGTAAGGTAGTTTCAATCCTAATTATGCTGGATAGTGCGCTCGAAGCCAGACAATCCATCCCCGAGCTTGTTGGCTGCGTAGGTTTCAATCCTAATTATGCTGGATAGTGCGCTCGAAGGAAGGTCGCTGCCTGAGTTCCAAGCTTTTTCTATATCGTTTCAATCCTAATTATGCTGGATAGTGCGCTCGAAGATAATAGGGGGTCGCTTGCCAACCGATCCCCGGGAGTTTCAATCCTAATTATGCTGGATAGTGCGCTCGAAGTCTTTTGTAATAAGTGGGTTATAATTTGTGTATTTGGTTTCAATCCTAATTATGCTGGATAGTGCGCTCGAAGAGCCCGTCCGGTAGGCCAGCTCTGTGAGGACATAAGTTTCAATCCTAATTATGCTGGATAGTGCGCTCGAAGTAGTCGGGCAGCACAGCACGCGGAAACCCTCTACAGGTTTCAATCCTAATTATGCTGGATAGTGCGCTCGAAGAGCCTATGCCCTTCGCTTTTTGCTACTGATCATCATAGTTTCAATCCTAATTATGCTGGATAGTGCGCTCGAAGAGGGGAGAGTGAAAAAGTACATCAGCAACGAGATTGAGTTTCAATCCTAATTATGCTGGATAGTGCGCTCGAAGTCGGTGAGCGCATAGCGTACATTAATGCGATGAATGTTTCAATCCTAATTATGCTGGATAGTGCGCTCGAAGAAATCTGAAAAAATA